>NZ_JBFARL010000015.1:0-71083 GCF_040674655.1 Actinomadura sp. NPDC049753
CCCCGGGTCGGCCTCCACCCCCCCCCCCCCCCGGGCCCGCCCGGCGGGGCCGCGGGCCCCCCCGGGGGCCCCGGCGATTCCGGGCGAAGGCGCAGGGCTCAGGCGGGGGCGGGGCTGTCGCGGCGGAGCCGGGTCCGCCGCATCATCCGCTGGAGGTCGTCGGTGGTGACGATCCCGAGCAGGTGGTGGTCGGCGGCGACGGCCGCGACGAGGCCGCCCGCAACGGGGGCCATCTGGAGCAGGGCGTCCGCGGGCTGCTCCGGGTCGACGATCCGGTCGGTTCCGAGCGGGACGCTCAGATCGCCCAGGGTGACGCCGGACTCCCGCTCCGGGACGCGGGACAGCCGGTCCACCGTGACGGCGCCGACGGGGTCGCCGGACACGCTCACGACCGGGAACACCGTCTGGTGTGACCGCAACGCCACGTCCTGGACGAACGCGGCCGCGGGCTGCCACGCCCAGCCGTGGTCGGGGTCGCGCGTCATGACGTCGGCGACCCGCAGGTCCTTCGCGGCCTCGCGCAGGTCGGTGAACCGCGCCTCCGCCCGCGCCGAGCCGGCGATGAACCAGCCGATCACGGCCAGCCACAGCCCGTTGAACCAGCTCCACAGCAGCAGCGTCAGCAGACCTGCGCCGATCATGACCTGGCCGAGCACCATCCCGGCGCGCTGGGCGCTGCGGGTCGCGGCCGCCCGGTCCCCGCTCCGGCCCCACAGCAGCGCGCGCAGGATGCGCCCGCCGTCCAGCGGCGCCCCCGGAAGCAGGTTGAACACCGCGATCAGGATGTTGGTCGCCGCCAGCCAGCTCAGCGAGGCGGTGACGATGACGGGGGCGCCGAGCGCGTGACCGGCCGCCCAGGCCCCGGCGAACACCGCCCCGGCCACCGCGCTGGTCAGCGGGCCGACCCCGGAGATCTGGAGATCGTCGCGGGCGGTGCCGGGTTCGCCGTCCAGTTCCGCGAGGCCGCCGAGCGCCCACAGCGTGATCGAACCGACCCGCACGCCGCGGCGGCGGGCGACCAGCGCGTGCCCGAACTCGTGCGCGGCCAGCGAGCCCATGAACAGCACCGCGGCCACCACGGCCGCCGTCCAGCGCGCGCCGGAGGACGCGCCCGGGTCGGCGGTGGGCAGCACCGAGCGTGCGAGGATCTCGGCGATCACCAGCATGATCACCAGCACCGACCAGTGCATCCCGACCGGAATCCCGCGGAAGGTGCCGAATCTGAACGTCTGCTTCATCGCGAGCCTCCTACCGATACCACCAGGCTCGCGCGAGGGCCCGCCGGACGGTCAGAGGCGAATTGCCCCTACTTATAGGTCTTTGGGCCTCCCTGCCGTGACCTGCCTTTGTGACGGGGCCGCGCATACCGTGGGAGCGATCAAGATCAGGCGCGGACCGGCGGCGCCGAAGGTCCCCGGCGCGGCGGACCTTGGTCCCTGGCCCGAGCCGGGCACGTCCGCGAAGGCTGGAGGGAGGCCGGGAGAGGGCGTGTGATCGTCGGAGGAGCCATGTCCGCACCGATCGTCGTGGGGACCGACGGGTCCGTCGCCGCGGCCCGGGCCGTCGACTGGGCGGCGTGCGAGGCGGCGCTGCGGCACCGGCCCCTGCACATCGTCCACGTGGCGGAGATCTGGCCGTACCAGGTCCGCCGGTTCGACCTGCCGGGCCCGTCCGAGCGCTCCTCGCCGGCCGGGCACGCCGTGCTGCTGGAGGCCGAGGGCCGCGTCCTGGAGCGCAGGCCGGAGCTGCGGGTGACGACGGCCCTGACCGTCAACGCCACGGCGGACGCGCTGCGCGAGGAGGCGGAGAAGGCGTTCGAGCTGGTGCTCGGGCACCGCGGGCACGGCGGCTTCGCCGGGCTCCGGCTCGGCTCGGTCGCCCTGCGCATGGCGGGGCGGACCGCCGTCCCGCTGGTGATCGTGCGCGGCGGAGACGCCGACGGCGGCGAGGTCGTCGTCGGGCACGACCTCGCCGAGGAACCGGGAGAGGCGCTCAGGTACGCCTTCGACGCGGCCGCCGTCCGGGGGGCGCGGCTGCGCGTCGTGCACGCATGGCAGCTGTCCGTGGACATGGCCGAGGCCGGATACGCCCTTGACGAGGAGCGCCTCAACGACGAGCGGCGGGCGCGGGTCATCGAGGCCTACGCCCCCCTCCACGAGAGGTATCCGCTGGTCGATGTGGTCAACGACGTCCTGGTCGGGCACCCGGTGTCCGAACTGACCAGGGTGTCGCGCACGGCGGACCTGGCCGTCGTCGGCGCGCACCCCCGCCGCTGGGGGCTGTTCCGGCTCGGCTCCGTCGGCCACGGGGTGATCCACCATGCCGAGTGCCCGGTCGCCGTCGTCGGCGGGCCCCGGTAGGGCGCCGGCCCGATCCGGCGGTCACCGTCCCGGGAGAGGACCTTCGCCGGCGGCCCGGTGCCCCGCGGCGAGTTCCTCGTGGAGCCGGTCCCGAACTCGCCGGAGGCGCGTGCTCAGCCGGACGGGACGGGTTTCGGGGGCGCGAAGCCGCGCGATCCGGTCGGGAAGGGCGGCGGTCTCGGCGGCGCACCTTTCGCGCGCGGTCGCGAGCGGCTCGGGGTCCGCGACGCGGCGCCCCGCCTCCATGACGGGGACGAGCAGCGGCTCCATGCCGTCCGGAGCGGGCTCGTCGCGCAGCGCGACCACGTCGCCGTCCGGGCCCCGGTAGACCTGCTTGGCGCACGGTGCGGTGATCTTGCCGGCGGACAGCTTCATCACCGGCCGGTCCTCGTAGGCGACGAGCTTGTAGGCGCTGTCGAGGTAGGGGGCGTCCGCGGACACGCCCATCCTGGTCCCCACCCCGTACACGTCGATCGGCGCGCCGGCCGCGGCCAGGTCCGCGATCCGGTGCTCGTCCAGCCCGCCGCTCGCCACGATCCGCGTGCCGGTCATGCCGGCCTCGTCCAGCATCGAGCGGGCCTTGACCGCGAGGTCGCCGAGGTCGCCGGAGTCGAGCCGGATCCCCGCCAGGGCGGACAGCCCCGCCCGGCGGGCCGTGCGGATGGCCGCGGCGACCCCGCCGAGCGTGTCGTAGGTGTCGACCAGGAGCGTGGTGCGCTCGGGGAAGTCGGCGGCGAAGGCCGCGAACGCCTCGCTTTCGCCGGGGAAGGCCTCGATGTAGGAGTGGGCCATCGTGCCGGTCGCCGGGACGCCGTACCGCCGGGCGCCCTCGACGTTGCTGGTGCCGGCGAAACCGGCGAGGTAGGAGGCCCGCGCGACGGCCATCGCCGCGTCCACGCCCTGCGTGCGGCGGAAGGAGAAGTCGATGACCCGCGCACCGGCGGCCGCGCGCACGCAGCGGGCGGCCTTCGTGGCCACCGTGGACTGGAACGTGATGTGGTTCAGCAGCACGGTCTCCACCAGCTGGGCCTCCGCGATCGGCGCGGTGACCTCCAGAAGGGGTTCGCCCGGGTAGACGACGCGTCCTTCGGGGACCGCCCGGACCTCTCCGGTGAACCGGAGGCGCTCGAACGCGCGGAGCGAGGCGTCGTCCATTCCCTGCTCCACCGCCAGGTAGTCGAGGTCCTCCCGGGAGAACCGGTAGTCCTCGACGAACGACAGGCAGTCCTCCAGCCCGGCGGCGATCAGGAAACCGCGGTCGCGGGGCAGTTCGCGGACGAAGAGGCTGAACGTCGCGGGCCCGGCCATGCCGCGGCGCAGGTAGCTCGCCGCCATCGTCACCTCGTACAGGTCGGTCAGCAGTCCGCCGCTCATAGGGTCCGTCCTCGCGCCCGTCGATCCGCCGCCGTTCGGGTCGAGCCTTCCCCGCCCGGGCGCGGCCGCGCGCCTCCATCGGTCCCGCGGACCGGGGCCGAAGGTCCCTCCGGGCAGCCTGAGCAGCGGATTCGGGACTTCCGCCCCTAGGGGCGCTCCGGCCGCCTTCCGACGATGGAGGGTGAACGGCCGAGCGAAGGAGGATCGTCATGAAGGCCAAGGAGTGGAGCGTCGAGCTCCATATCACCGAGGAGGGCATGGACACCGTCGCGCACGCGGTCCTGTTCAGCGGTGGCGAGAAGAGGACCACCGGGCGCGGGCACGCGCGCCGCAACCCGGCCGACCGCGAGGTTCCGGAGATCGGCGACGAGCTCGCCGTGAGCCGGGCGCTCGCCGATCTGGCCGGCAGGCTCCACGGTGTCGCGGACAAGGACATCGCCCAGCTCGCGGGACCTGCGTGAACGTCGGGGGATCGCGCTCTTCGCCGAGGTGAGCCGCATGGGCCGGGATCCCATCACCAGGGCCGTGTGCCCGGCCCCCCGCCGAATCTGGACGACTACGAGAAGGCGCCGACCGCTTCCGCTGGGACGAGGCGCGCGCCGCGATGGACGGCGCGGGGCTGCGGTCGTGGTCGGCCGCCGCGACCGCAGGGATCCGCTCATGCCGCTGGGGTCGGTGACCCCAACACGGTCATCCACCGGTGCCGCTGCCCGGTGCTCATCGCGCGGCCCGCCTGACGGCCGCCCGCCCGGCGGGCCTCACGGACCTCAGGCCGCCCAGGTCTCCAGTGCGAGCAGGTCGCGCATCGAGACCATCCCCACCAGCCGACCGTGATCGTCCACTGGCAGGTGGCGGATGCCCGCGTCCAGCATCCGGCGCGCGACGTCCCGCGCGTCCTCGTCCAGGCCGGCGGTCTCGACGTGCGCCGAGGCGTACCCCGCCGCCTCCTCGGTCGCCGGGTCGGCCGACGAGGCGAGGGCCCCGGCCAGGTCGCGCTCGGTGATGATCCCGGCGACCCGCTCGCCGTCGAGCACCGCCAGCGCGCCGACCTTCCTCTCGATCATCCGCCGCGCGACGTCGGCGAGCGGCTCGTCGGCCCGGCAGGCGAAGACTGTCGGCCGGTAAACGTTGCTGACCAGCATGTTCCCTCCCCGTTGGATCGGTGGCTCCGGCCGTCCGGGCGGACGCCCGGACGGCCGCGCGCTTCTCAGCCCGTCCCGCCGCGCGCCGAGGCCCCCGCGGTCGCCTCGGTCCCGCGCCGCCCGGCTCCTTGGGCGGGCACCACCGCCACCGGGCAGAGCGCCTCCTGCAGCGCGGCCTGGGTCACCGGACCCAGGAGCGTCTGGGGCCCCGAGCCGATCCCGCGCGCGCCCAGCACCAGCAGCGCCGCGCCGCGGGCGGCGCCGATCAGGGCCTGCCGCGGAGTGTCGACCACGAACTCGGTATCGAGCGGCACCTGCGGGAACCGGCTCCGCCAGGGCGCGACGTCCTCCTCGAACCGCGCCGTCGCCTCGCGCCTGATCATTTGGGGGTCGCTGAAGGGGACGCGGTCCGGCCCGCGGAACGCGGCCGGGTCCCACCAGCCGCACACGGCCGTCACCGATGCGCCGCGCAGCGCGGCCTCCTCGAAGGCGAAGCCGATGGCGGACTCGCCGCCCGTCGAGCCGTCCACGCCCACCACCAGCCGCTCGCGGCCCCGGGGGGCGGACGGAAGGCCGGGCCCGACGACGACGACCGGGCGGTCGGAGTGGGACGCCACCTGGAACGCGGTGGAGCCGACCGACAGGCCCTCGAACCCGCCGTGCCCCCGCGATCCGAGCACGACCAGCGCGGCGTCGCGCGACGCCTCCAGAAGCACGGCCGAGGCCCACCCCCGCTCCAGGCGCCAGCGGACGTCCAGGCCCTCGGCGAGGCCGTGGGCCTTGCGCACGCCGTCGTCCGCCACGATCGCGCCCGCACCGCGCAGGACCTCCAGCGTGTCGTCGTCCGGCTGGCGCAGCGGATAGGGCCAGTGCCAGGCATGGCAGACCGTGAGGGGCAGGTGACGGAACCGCGCCTCCCGCACCCCCCACCGGAGCGCCTCGTCCGCGACGGGCGACCCGTCGTACCCGACCAGGACGGCGCCCGTCCTCTCTTGATCGTTCATGGCCGATCCCTCCCCCTGTCGGTGTATCCAGCCTTCCTCCGGGCGGAAAGGCGCAGGCAGGGGCCGCTGTCCCCGGTTCGAGGGACCTTCGGCCCTGAAAGCAGGCAGGAATGCGGACAGAATCGACAAAGTGCCCGCAAATCCATGGCTCGCGGGCGTGGTTCGGGGTGCGCTCCGGGGAATGATCCAATTTGTACCGTTTGCTCCCCGTGCAGAGGGCAGAGGGAGATGACCCATACGTCGCCTGCGCTCAGGCGCGAGTACGAATCGAGTGACGCGCAGCGCATCGCCCACGACCTGGCCGACCAGATCACCCGCCGCCTGTTCGGCATCGGCCTGGAACTGCACGCTGCCCTGGCCCGCATCCAGGACCCCCACGCCACCCTGCGCGTCCGGACGGCCCTGACCGGACTGGACGACACCATCGACGACCTGCGCCGTGTCGTCTTCGACCTCCACGCCGCTGCCCGGAACCCGGACGCCGCCGACCGCTGAACCCGCGCCCTGCCGGGAGGTCGGTTACGTTGGAGCGGTGCGCGCACGAGACCTCGCCGTCGAATACCCGACCGTCACGCCGGACAGCGGTGCGCTGGACGCGGCGCGGCTGGTGGCCGAGCACCGGCTCGCCGGGCTGATCGTGGTCGACCCCGGCCGCCGGCCCGTCGCGGTGATCCCCGCTTCGCAGCTGCTGCGGTCCATCATCCCGGCGCACGTTCGCGACGACCCCGCCCTGGCCCGGGTCTACGACGAGAGGCATGCCGACATGCTGTGCGCCAAGCTCGGCGAGAAGCGCGTCGCCGATCTGCTCGGCGAGGAGCGCAAGGCGCTGCCCGTCGTCGACGCCGACGCCACCGTCATGGAGATCGCCAGCGTCATGGCGGCCGACCGCAGCCCCGTCGTCGCGGTGAGCGGCGAGGCCGACCGCACCGACGCGCCGTTGATCGGCGTCATCACCGTCGCCCACCTGCTCGACCGGCTCCTGCCCGACCGGCCGCCGAGCTGAGCCGAGGGTCCCGCCGGCGCCTCCGCGGGTTCATCGCGTGAGCGGGGTCTCGGCCTCCACGCGGGTCAGCTTCTCGGGATTGCGGACGTAGTAGAGGCCGGTGATGCGGGCGTCTTCGACGCGGGCCGCAAGGATGCCGTCGAGCTCGCCGTCCAGCCGGAGGACGAGCGCCGGGTTGCCGTTCACCACGGTCTGCTCGACGGTGACCGTTCTCGTCACCCTGCCGGTGCCGCCGATGATGTAGCGGGCCACCTTCTCGGCGCCGGTGACCGGCCGGAGCGCCGCCTGCTTGAGGCCGCCGCCGTCGCCCACCAGCACGACGTCGGGGGCGAGCACGTCGAGCAGCCCCTTGAGGTCGCCGGTGTCGAGAGCGCGCCGGAACGAGTCCAGCACGGCCCGGGTCTCGGCCTGCGAGACCGCCTCGCGGGGGCGGCGGGCGTCGACGTGCCGGCGGGCGCGGTGGGCGATCTGGCGGACGGCGGCGGTGCTCTTGCCGACCGCGGCCGCGATCTCCTCGTAGCCGACGTCGAAGACCTCGCGGAGCACGAAGACGGCGCGTTCGGTGGGCGCCAGCGTCTCCAGGACGAGCATCAGCGCCATCGACATGCTCTCGGCGAGCTCGACGTCCTCCGCCACGTCCGGCGAGGTGAGCAGCGGCTCGGGAAGCCAGGGCCCGACGTAGGCCTCCTTGCGGCGCGTCATCGTCCGCAACCGGTTGAGCGCCTGCCGGGTGGTGATCCGGACCAGGTAGGCGCGCCGGTCGCGCACCTCCGCCAGGTCGACCTTGACCCACCGCAGCCAGGTCTCCTGGAGGACGTCCTCGGCGTCGGCGGCGGAACCGAGCATCTCGTAGGCGACGGTGAAGAGCAGGTTGCGGTGGGTGACGAAGTCCTCGGTCGCCGGATCGGCGGCGTGGTCGCTCACGGATTCATCCTTCCTGCGCGGGTCGTCCACAGGACACCGCGGACGGCCCGTCCGTAACACCGGCGCGAGTGTGCTCCGTCACAGCGGCGCATGCGGCCGCCTCAGCGGACGGGCGTCCCGGAACCGGAGGCCGGGCGCGCGGCGGGGTGCGTGTGGTGCATGCCCGGCGACCGTTACACGATATAGGGCCTGGCCAGCCGACGGCCTCCACGGGCGGGCCGGTGCGGGCCGGGTCTCGGACGGCGGTGCGGCCGTCAGTGGAGGCGGTGGTGGAGGGGCGCGGCCAGTTCGACGGTGCTCAGCGTCAGCGCGACGGTGTAGTCGATCAGGTGGTCGCGGTCGACGTCCAGGTCTCCGCGGAACCAGGTGGTGAACAGCTCCCAGAGCCCCGCGGTGAGGGTCAGGCCGGTCAGCTCCACGTCGACGTCGGGAAGCGGGACGTGGTCGAGGGTCTCGTGGGTCTGGGCGGCGAAGATCGCGGCCATGGTCCGGATGATCTCGATCCGCCGGCGCTGGAGGAGGGGGGAGGAGGGGAAGGCGTGGGTGAGGATGTGGGCCCGGCGCGGGTCGGTGGTCAGGAAGTCGAACACGGCGGTGACCACGGCGCGGGTGCGGGCATGCGGATGCCGGGGCGCCCGGCGGGCGGCGGAGAGGATCACGTCGGTGCCCCGGGCGACCTGGTCGTCGACGATCGCCAGGAGGAGGGCGTCGCGGTCCGGGAAGCTCTCGTAGAAGTAGCGGTCGTTGAGCCCGGCCTCGGCGCACACCTTCCGCACGGTCGTGGCGGCCCACCCCTGGGTGCCCAGCAGTTCCAGCCCGGCCGCCAGCAGCGCGGCCCGGCGGCGGGCCCGGCGCTCGTCGGCGGGCACGCCGCCGTAGGGGCGTGCGCGGGGCGTCTGGGACGTCACAGCCCGATTGTGCCGCATCCCTTGACTTCCTCCGCAAATCTGGAGACGGTACTCACCAGATATTTCTGGTGTGTTGCCTCACCAGAAGCTCGGTCGCGACGAGACGGGAGCGTGAGGCCCGGTGGCCACGGAGATCCCCCCGCAGCTGACCCTGGCGGACATCGACCTGAGCGACCTGCGGTTCTGGGCCCGCCCGCTGGAAGAGCGGGCGCGGGCGTTCGCGCTGCTGCGCGCCCAGCCGGGGCCGGTGTTCTTCACCCTGCCCAAGCTCCCCTTCCTCAGGCAGAGCCCGGGGTCCTGGGCGCTGGTCCACCACGCCGACGTGACGGAGGCCAGCCGCCACCCGGAGATCTTCAGCAGCGAGCCCAGCGCCACCAGCCCGGCCGACATGCCGCGCTGGATGGACGGCTACTTCAACTCGATGATCGACATGGACGACCCGCGGCACGCCAAGATCCGCCGGATCGTCTCCCGGGCGTTCAGTCCCAAGATGCTGGCCAGGGCCGAGGACGACATCGCCCGGCGCGCCGCCCGGATCGTGGACGAGCTGGTCGAGGCCGGCGGCGGCGACTTCGTGTCCGGGGCGGCGGCGCGGCTGCCGGTCGAGGTCATCTGCGACATGCTCGGCATCCCCGCCCGGCACCACCGGCGGGTGGTGGAACTGACCAACATCATCGTCGGCTACAGCGACCCCGAGTACGTGGGCGCCACCATCGAGTACAGGGACGGCGCCCCGAAACCGGGGCGGCTCGGCACGCTGCGCATGCTGGGCACGGTGGCGTCCGCGGGGTGGCGGCTGCACCGGCTGGCGGCCCGGCTCGGACGCGAGCGCAGGGCGTCCCCGACCGGCGACCTGACCTCCGCGCTGGTGAACGCCAACGTCGACGGCGAACGGCTGACCCCGCGCGAGTTCGCCACGTTCTTCCTGCTGCTGGTGGTCGCCGGGAACGAGACCACCCGCAACGCGATCGCGCACGGCCTGAAGCTGTTCACCGAGCACCCCGACCAGCGCGAACTGCTGCTGGCCGACTTCGACGGACGCATCGCCGGGGCCGTCGAGGAGATCGTGCGCTTCAGCAGCCCGGTCATCTTCATGCGGCGCAACCTCACCCGCGACCATGAGATGAACGGCCACACCTTCCGCGAGGGCGACCGTGTGACGCTGTTCTACTGGTCCGCCAACCGCGACGAGGCGGTCTTCGCCGACCCCGACCGGTTCGACATCACGCGCTCGCCGAACCCCCACGTCGGGTTCGGCGGCCCCGGGCCGCACTTCTGCATGGGCGCCAACCTGGCACGGCGAGAGATCACCGTGATGTTCCGCGAGCTGTTCACCCGCCTGCCCGACATCGCCGCGGGGGAGCCCGACCGGCTCATGTCCGGCTTCATCAACGGCTACAAGCGCCTGCCCTGCACCTTCACCCCTCCGCCGTCGCGGCGCTGAAGGACCGAGGCGCGGTTCACTGCTGGCCGGGCACCGGCGGCCGGTCCGAGGGCTCCGCCTCGTCCCGCCCGACCTCCCGGTCGGCGGCCGCCCCGTCGGCGGGCCGGGGGACGTCCCCCTTCCGGCGCGCCCCGTCCGGCCGGGTGCGGGACGGCCGGATGTTGCGCCAGCGGATGAAGGGTTCGACGCCGCGGGCGATCAGCGGCCCGGCGATGGCCAGCATCAGCACGTAGGCGGCGGCCAGCGGCCCGAGCCGGGGGTTGATGCCGTCGGACACCGCCAGCCCGGCGATGACGATGTTGAACTCTCCGCGCGGGACCAGTGCCGCTCCGGCGCGCAGCCGCCCGCGGGCGGCCACGCCCGCGCGGCGGGCGGCCAGCCAGCCCGAGGCGAGCTTGGTGGCGATCCCGGCGAGGGCGAGCAGCGCGGCCACGCCCAGCACGGGGGGCAGCTGGCCGGGGTCGGTGTGCAGGCCGAAGAACACGAAGAACACCGCGGCGAACAGGTCCCGCAGCGGAGCCAGCAGCTCGCGCGCGGTGTGGGCCAGCGGGCCCGACAGGGCGATGCCGACCAGGAACGCCCCGACCGCCGCCGACACCTGCAACTGCTGGGCCACGCCGGCGACCAGGAGGGTCAGGCCCAGCACCTTCAGCAGCAGCACCTCGTCGGTGGGGCTGGCCACGAACCGCTCCACCAGCCGGCCGTGCCGCAGCGCGACGTACAGGATCAGGGTGATGGTGGCGGCGGCGATGCCGAGCGTGGTCGCCCCGGCGGCCAGCGAGGCCCCGGCCAGCAGCGCGGTGAGGATCGGCAGGTAGGCGGCCATCGCCAGGTCCTCGAACACCAGGATCGACAGCACCGCCGGGGTCTCCCGGTTGCCCAGCCAGCCGAGGTCGCCCATGACCTTCGCGGTGATCCCGGACGAGGTGACGTAGGTGATGCCGCCGAGCGCCACCGCGGCGACCGGCCCCCAGCCCAGGACCAGCGCCACCGCCACCCCGGGAGCGGCGTTGAGCACGAGGTCGGCCAGTCCTGCGGGAGCCGAGGTGCGCAGCGTTCCGACGAGCTCGCCCGCGGTGTACTCCAGCCCGAGGGTGAACAGGAGCAGGATGACCCCCACCTCGGCGCCGAGCGAGACGAACTCCTCGCTGGCGCCGAGGGGCAGGATGCCGCCCGAGCCGAAGGCGAGCCCGGCCACCAGGTACAGCGGGATCGGTGAGATGGAGAAGCGGACCGCCATCGCGCCCAGCAGCCCGAGCGCCAGGACGATCGCCCCTAGTTCGATCAGTTGTGTCGCGGCGTGCACGGTCCTGTCACCCGCCGTGCAGGATGGCCGCGACGGCGGCCGTCCCCTCGTCGGTGCCGACCACCACCACGACGTCCTCGGCGCGGAACTCGAAGTCCGGGCGCGGGCTGGCGATGACCTCGCCGTCGCGCACCACCGCCACGATCGAGGCGCCGGAGCGGGTGCGGGCCCGGGTGTCGCCCAGCCGGCGTCCCGCGAACGGCGAGGCGGCCGTCAGCAGGATCTGCTCGGTCACCAGCCCCTCGACCTGCCGGTTGAGCTCGGCCAGCCGTTCCACCACCCGGCCGGTGCCCAGCAGCTCGGCGAGGGCGTTGGCCTCCTCGGCCGCCAGCGCCACCGACACCACGCAGGTGTCGGGATCGTCCTTGTCGTAGATCACGAGGTCGCGGCGGCCCGTGCGGTGCGACACCACCCCGATCTGGCGCCCCCGCCCGGTGGTGAAGACGTGCCGCAACCCGATGCCCGGCAGCGATGTCCGCTCGACGTCCATGACCCTCTCCCGCCTTCTCCGTGATCTCCGTGGCCGCACGAAGGATGCCCCGGCACGCCCGTGCGCCGGACCCGGCCGTCCCTGAGCGCCGCCCAGGGGGTTTCGGACATGGTTCCAGAACCGACCGGAACACGACCTTAGGCGAAACCCGCCCATGGAAGCGCAGCCCACGGTGCCTGGCGAGCAGGGTCATCGGCTGGTCGCGGGAGACTCCGGCGTCCGGGGAGACCCCTGCCGCGGAGGGCGGCCCGGGTCCCGGTGCCGGGGCGTTGCCGGGTGCCGGCGCAAATGAGGGTTGAGGAGGCCGACGGAGACGACCGCGGCCGCCGCCGCCAGGCCGCCCGCCAGGAGGGCCGGGGGCGCGGAGGCGGCGGACGCGAGCAGCCCTCCGCGGAAGTTGCCGAGCTCGGGGCCGGCGACGCCGATGACGTGCTCGACCGAGGAGACCCGCCCCCGGAAGTGGTCGGGGGTCTCGACCTGGATCAGGGCGCCGCGGGTGATCACGGCCACGGTGTCGGCCGCGCCGGCCGCCGCCAGGCAGGACAGCGCGAGCCAGAGGGGCCCGGCGAGACCGAAACCGGCGAGGGCCAGCCCCCAGGCGGAGGCCGCGACGAGCTGGGCGAGGCCGCGGCGTCGGAGGCGGGTGACCGTCCCCGAGAACAGGCCGGCGCCGAGCCCGCCGACCGCGATCGCGGACAGGAACAGCCCCAGCGTCCGGGGATCGCCGCCGAACCGGAGCTCGTTGACCATGGGGAAGAGCGCGACGGGCATGGCGAGGACGGTCGCGGCGAGGTCGACGCCGAAGGACCCCCACAGGACCGGGTGCCGCAGGACGATCCGCCAGCCTCCCGGGAGCGGCCCGCGGCGTTCCGCTCCCGCCGGCCGCTGATCCTCGGCGCGCCTGACGGGCATCGCGGGCAGCCGGATCACGGCCGCCATCGACGCGGCGGTGGCCAGCGCCTGGACCGCGTACGCGGCGGGGTAGCGCCACTGCGCGAGCACGAGCCCGGCGACGGCCGGCCCGACCAGCATGGACGCCTGGAACGCGACGCTCTGCAGGGCGAGCCCGGCGGCGACCTGGTCGGAGGGCAGCAGCCGGACGGGGAAGGTGCGCCGGGCCGGCGCCCCGAGCGCCGCGCACCCGGACTCGGCGGCGACCAGGGCCAGCAGCAGCGTCACCGACCGGTTCCCGGCGGCGGCCTGCGCCATCAGGCCCAGGGACGCCAGCGCCTGGCCGCCGGTGGCCGCGCGGACGAGGCTCCTGCGGTCGACGGCGTCGGCCAGCGATCCGCCGACCAGGCCGAGGACGAGCATGGGCACACCCGTGGCCAGGCCGATGGCCCCGGTCCACAGCGGGCTGCGGGTCAGCTCCCAGACCTGCTGCAGGACGGCGACGACGGCGATCTGACGGCCGATCGAGGCGAGCGACGACCCGACCCACAGGGCGCGGAACGGCCGGCTCCCGCGCAGCGGACGGACGTCGATGAGCCGTTCGCGTAGGGCCACGGCTAGGGCCCGGCCGGGGCGGCGGGCCCCCGGGGCGCGGGATCGGGCGGCACGGCGCCGAGGTGGGAGAGGATCCTGTCCTTCATCGGCCGCCGGGCCAGCGCGCGCTCCAGCTCGGCGACGACGGCGCTGAGCCGGTGCGGCACCTCGTCGTCGAGTTCGGCGACCGCCGCCTCGGTCGCGCGCCACTCGGCCTCCAGGAACGGGACGAGGGCGCGGCCGCGGTCGGTCAGCGAGACGCGGCGCGTGCGGGCGTCGGCGCCCGGCTCGGAATCGACCAGGCCCTCTCGGCGCATGGCCGCGATCGTCTGGCTCATCGCCGAGTGGGAGCGGTCCAGCGAGGCGGCCAGTTCGCGGATCGTGAGCGGGCCGGTGTGCGCGAGCCGGATCAGGGGGTAGGCGAAGCGGGGGCGGACTCCCCGGATGCCTCGGTCGGTGTACAGGGATTCGATCTGGGCGTCCAGGCCGGCCAGCAGGGTGTGCAGCGCATGCCACCGCCCCGGCGTCGCGGTCGGGTCCGAAGATGTCACAGCGCTAATATAACAGTGCTCATGCATATCTGGCCCCTCCGGACCACGCTCAGCCGGGCCGTGGTGGGTAGAAGAGCAAGGAATCCGAGGACCGGGAGGGCGTCTGCGGTGAGCTCACAACCCGAGATCGACACGACCGTGCCGCATTCGGCCCGGATCTGGAACTTCCTGCTGGGCGGTACCGACAACTACCCCGTCGACCGGCAGGCCGGAGAAAAGATCTTCGCGGTCTTCCCCGGGATGGTCGCCATGGCCCGGCAGTCCCGGCGGATGCTGCGCCGGGTGGTGCGCCACCTGGCGGGGGAGGCGGGCGTCCGCCAGTTCCTGGACATCGGGACCGGGCTGCCCACCATGGACAACACCCACGAGATCGCCCAGCGGCTCGCCCCGGCCTCCCGGATCGTCTACGTCGACAACGACCCGCTGGTGCTGACGCACGCCCGGAAGCTGCTGACCAGCACGCCCGAAGGCGCCACCGACTACATCGAGGCCGACGTCCGCGAACCCGAGTCCATCCTCGCCGAAGCCTCCCGCACCCTCGACTACGACGAGCCCGTCGCACTCATGCTCATGGGCATCCTCGGGCTGGTGGGCGACTACGACCAGGCCCGTTCGATCGTCGGCCGGCTCATGGCGGCGCTGCCGTCCGGCAGCTACCTGGCCGTCTACGACGGCACCGACAGCGACCCCGCCTACGTCGCGGCCATCCGCACCTACAACTCCGCGAGCGGCGCCGTCCCCTACCATCCTCGGACGCAGGAGCAGATCGCCGGCTACTTCGACGGCCTGGAGCTGCTGGAACCCGGTGTCGTGCCGGTGACGCGGTGGCGGCCCGACCCCGACCAGGACGACGTCCCCGAGGTGTCCTGCTCAGGCGGAGTGGCCCGCAAGCCCTGACGCGCCGCTCCGCGATGAGGAGCCCGGAATGGTCGTCTCCCGATTTCCGTAAAATGTTTGTTCTCTGCTTTTCGTGGCGAAGTCCCGGCCATCTCATGGGATGCCATGCATTGCGGTAAAGAATGACTTCGTGTCTTGCCGCGAAAGCGGCAATGCGGGGGTCTCGGCGTGATCGTGTGTTCAGATGAACGCGGAAGAGAGATCGCTTCGGACCTGCGTGAGGAGTCAACGGCATGAGGCATCGGGGAGCTTGCATCACGGCGGCGGTCGGCGTCGTCGCGGCCGTCGCGTCATTCGGGCACGCGTCGGCGGCGGACCGTCGTCCGGGATCGGTGCTGGTCCGCGAATCGTTCACCGGAGCCACCGCGGACTCGCGCTTCGTCGGGTACGGGGCGGCCTGCCTGACGGGCGCGCCGAGGGGGAACCCGGCGGCCGAGGCCACGAACCACCGGCTCAGCGGCTGCCGCCGTGACCCGGTCGGCCCCGTGCCGCCGGGCGACGCGGCGACGCGCGGATACCTGCAACTCACGGACGCCCATTTCGAGCAGACCGGCGCCGCGCTGTTCGACTCGCCCGTTCCCGCGCGCGGCGGCCTGGAGGTCACCTTCGAACAATGGCAGTACGGCAACACCACGCGGGCTCCGGCCGACGGGATCTCGTTCTTCCTGACCGACGGCGCCCGGGGCCTCACCACGCCGGGCGCGTTCGGAGGGAGCCTCGGTTACGCCCAGAAACTCCCGGGCGGCAGGGCCGGCGGGCAGTTCGTCCCCGGAGTCGACGGCGGGTACCTCGGCATCGGGCTCGACGTGCTGGGGGACTACTTCGGCGACGGTGAAGGGCGCGGGAACGGCTGCGAGCGGCGTTCCCCGGCCGGGACGGCGTTCCGTCCGCCCGCCCCAGGCCCCAACGTCGTGACCGCGCGCGGCCCCGGGAACGGCTCCACCGGATACTGCCTGCTCGCCGCGACCACCAAGAACAAGACGAGCAGGGGCCCCTGGCGATCGTCGCTTCCGGGGAGGCTCCACGGCGACCTGAAGACGATGCCCGCCGGCGTCACGCCGAGCCGAGCCGAAAGGCTGCTCGAACCGGTGAAGCGAGTCGTCCGCGTGTCGGTGCCGCCCGGCCCGCATCCGGTGGCGACGGTCGACGTCGACTTCCGGGACGGCGCCGGCTTCAAGCGGGTGCTGAGGTTCCCCGCTCCCAGCCCGGTTCCGAACACCGTCAAGTTCGGCTTCGCCGCGTCCACGGGCCCGCTCACCGACGTGCAGCTCATCCGCCGGGTCACCGTCCGCTCCCAGCGCAACTGATCGTCCCTGCCGCGACGTCGAGAGAACGACTATTGACCCGCGGCCCTTGCACGCGGGCGGGCCGCCCGGCGCTTCCCGCGCCGCGGCGGCCCCGCCGCGGCGGGGCGTCCGGCGGCGAGCAGGACGCCGGCGCCGCCGAGCACGAGGCCGGCGATCACCAGGGGGTGCAGCGCCTGACCGGTGACCAGCCAGGCCAGCACCGCCGTGACCGACGGGGTCAGGAAGAACACCGTGCTCACCCGGGTCGCCGACGAGCGCGCCAGCATCCGGTTGAGCAGCAGGAACGCCGCGATGGAGTTGACGAGCACCATCCACGCGACCGACCCTCCGAACGCCGTCCAGTCGGACACGCGCGGGGTCTCCACGGCCAGGCTGAGCGGTCCCACGGCCGCCGCCCCGACGAGGACCTGCGTGGCCGTCCCGGTTCTGACGTCCATGGCGGGGACGAAGCGCTTCTGGTAGAGGGTGCCGAGGCTGAGTCCGCCGAGGCCCGCCAGGCACAGCGGGATTCCCCAGACCGACACGCTGACCCGGTCGGCGACCGCGAGCACCACGCCCGCAGCGCCGAGCGCGAACCCCAGGGCCTGCCGCCGGTCGACGGTCTCGCCCAGCAGCCGGGCGGCCAACGCGATCACCACCGGATTGAGGCCCTGGACGAGCGAGATCACCGCCGCCGGATAGTGCAGGGAGAGGGCGGTGTAGAAGCAGCCGAACTGCACCGCCTGGATGAGCAGCCCCGTGACGGCGACGTGCGCCAGCGCCCGCCCGCGCGGCCATCGGGCCCGCGTGACGAGGGCGTACGCCGCGAGGAGCACCCCCGCGACGGCGAACCGCGCGAACATCAGAAGCAGCGGCGGGGCCGACCTGACGCCGGGGACGCCCGCCACGAACGCGCTGCTCCACAGAACGGTGAACAGGGCGGGCGCCAGCACCGCGCCCGCCCGCGTCCCGCGGCGGCCGCCCCTTCTTCGGGCGGGGGCGGGCTCGCGAGCGCCGGTCGGCAGGGGAGGAGCGGGCGTCCCCGGCTTCATGAGGGTCCTTCCGTTACGGGGGCAGGCGCGACCGGCCCGCCCGGCCGCATGGCGGCACGGGCGGGCGGGCCGGCGCGTCAGCCGGTGGGAGAGGGGGTCAGGACGCGCGCAGGGCGGACCGGCGCAGATCCCACAGGGTGTCGTCGGAGGTGCAGACGCCCGCGGCGCCGTGGCGCAGCGCCTCGGAGACGTCCGCCTCCTCCTGGACGAAGCCGGCGGCCAGGTACGGGACGCCGAGCTCCCGGGCCTCGCGTTCGACGTAGCGCAGCATGACCGCGGGCATGAGCTGGACGAGGTCCGGGTGGGACCGGCCGATGGACTGCACGCTGCGGTGCAGGTTCGACCGGTCCGTGACGAAGACCTTCTGCATGGTCAGCAGGCCCAGCCCGCCGGCGCGCTCAATGATCGCCGCGCGGGTGGAGCAGATCCCGATCGCCCCGATCCCCTTGAGGAAGGTCAGGGCCCCCGGGTCGTGCCCCAGGCCCGGCGTCGAGTCCATGTTCACGAAGACGATCTTGCGTGCGGCGAGCGTCGCCGCCACCGTGGCCTCCAGCTCGCCGAGCGGGACGGACGCGAGGATGCCGAGCGGCGCCGACCGGGAGGCGAACCGGCCGGCCGCGGCGGCCCCGACGATGGAGGCCATCACCGGGTGCTCGGCCAGCGCGGCCAGCAACCGCGGATCCACGGGACGTTTCGGACGAAGGCCCATCAATACACCCTATTTATCCTCAGAGGTCCTCGGAGAACCCGGGCAGGCCCAGCTTCCCCGGGTTCATGATCCCGTGGGGGTCGAGGGCTCGCTTGACCGCCGCCAGGGTGCCGAACCCGCTGCCCAGCGAGGGCCGCACGTAGGGGGATCGGAGCAGGCCCACGCCGTGGTGGTGGCTGATCGCGGCGCCGTGCCGGACGAGCACGTCGTTGGCGGCGTCCCAGGCCGCCCGGTACCACTCCCGCCGGCGGGAGCGTTCCACGTCGCCGCGCAGGGAGAAGTACAGGCAGGCCCCGTCGGTGTAGGCGTGGGACTGGTGCGCGGAGGCGCGCAGCGTCCCCGGAACGGCTTCGACGGCCGCGATCACCTCGTCGTAGAGGGCCGAGAGCGACGACCACGGCGCCGCGATCTCGCAGGTGTCGGCCACGAAGCCGGGCCCCTTGGCGAACCCGTCGCCCGACTTGCCCACGATCATCCGCTCGTCGAGCCAGCGCGCCAGGACCGCGTCGCCGTCCAGCGCCACCGGGGCGCGGGCCGCGCAGACCTCCTCGGCGACGGCCATCGTCGCGTCCACCAGCGCCGGGTCGCCCTCATCGGCGATCAGCAGCAGGTTGGTGTCCGGCTCGCCGAAGTGGGTGCCGCTCTCGTGCGCGTCGTACAGGCGCAGCACCGCCGGGGTCGCTCCGCGCTGGAGGATCTCGCGGCAGGCGTCCAGACCGTCGGAGAACGTGGCGAAACCGTACGCCAGGCCCGACGCGTACTCGGGCAGCCGGTGGGTCCGCAGCCGCAACCGGGTGATCACGCCGAGCGTGCCCTCGGAGCCGATGAACAGCTGCCGCAGGTCGGGGCCGACGGCCGCCCGGGGGTAGGTCCCGAAGCTCGCGGACGATCCGTCGGGCAGGACCACGTCCAGCCCCACGACCATGTCCTCGATCTTGCCGTACCGGGTGGAGAGCTGGCCCGCCCCGCGGCAGGCCGCCCAGCCGCCGACCGTGGAGATCGCGAACGCCGACGGCCAGTGCCCCGCGGTGGCGCCGTGGACCTCCTGGAGCTCCTTCTCGAACAGGTCGCCGAACATTCCCGCCTGCACCTCGACGATCATCGATTCGGCGTCGAAGGACAGGATCCGGTCGAGCCGGCAGACGTCCAGCACGACCCCGCCGAACACCGGCAGCGCCGCGCCGAGCACGTTGCTGCGTCCCGCCGACACCGTCAGCGGGACGCGGTGCGCGGCGCAGATCCGGACCACGGCGGCCACCTGCTCCTCGTCGGCCGCCTCGACGACCACCGCGTCGGGGGTGGCCGGGCGTCCGTCGGTCTCGCCGATGGACGTGCCCGCCCACCAGTCGCGGGTCCGGCGGACCACCTCGTCCCGGCCGGTGTGCACGGCGGCCGCGGCCGCGCGCAGCTCGGCGAGGACCGCCTCGGACACCGCGACCGCGCCCTGCTGCAGGCTCGCCTCGCCGTCGCCGGGCGGGCAGTCGGCGGCCCAGCGCGGCGGGGTGGGCGCCCCGACGACGTAGTCCCCGCGGTTGAAGGGGTGGGTGATGGTCTGCCTGCTGATCAACTGTTCTCCTCCATCAGTACGGTCCGCTCCCGCTCCACGCCGGAGACGTAGTCCTCGATCTGCTTCCCGGCCTCCTCGTCGGACAGCCCCAGCTCCCGCTGCAGCAGCCGCGCGACCTCCGGGGCCGCCTTGACCGACAGGTCGCGGGCGAACAGCCGCATCCGGGTGCGGCGCGACAGCACGTCGTCGACGGTCCGCGCCAGCTCGCACCGGGCCGCGTACACCACCTCGGCCCGCAGGTGGCCGCCGCCCTCGACGACCGGCTCGGCCAGGGAGGGGTCCTCGGCGATGAGATCGGCGACGAAACGGGCCTCGGTGCCGTACCGCTCGCCCAGGTGTGCGCCGAGGCCCCCGGTCGCCGAGGTGGCCTCCGCGTCGTAGCCCGCCCCGCCCAGCAGCGGGAGGCGGACGGTGCGGCAGCGCGCCTTGCGGCCGAGCTCCTTCAGCGCCTCGTCCACGACCAGCTCGCCCATGTGGCGGCTGGTGGTGAGTTTGCCGCCGGTGACGGTGACGAGCCCGTGCGCGTCGGTGGCGATCCGGTGGTCGCGGCTCATGTCGAGGGTGGCGCCCTCCTTGCCCCCGACGAGCGGGCGCAGCCCTGCGATCGACCCGACGACGTCCTCCGCGCGCAGGTCGGCGTCGAACGCGGTGTTGGCCCCGTCGAGGAGGTACTGCATCTCCTCCCGCGTGCACAGCACCTCGTCCAGCGGCCCGTCATAGTCGGTGTCGGTGGTGCCGACCACGACCACGTCGCCCCAGCGGGTGCACGTGGCGCGGCGGGCCCGGCCTGGGACGGGCACGGTCACGGTCCCGTCGATCGGCAGCCGGGTCCACGGCACCACGATGTGCACGCCCTTGGCGGGACGGACGCGCGGCCGGTGGCCGGGATCCGACAGCGCGTCGAGCGTGTCGGACCAGACCCCCGTCGCGTTGACGACCACCCCGGCGCGCACCTCGACGTCGCGGCCGTCGACATGGACGGTGGCGCCGCGCACGCGGCCGTTCTCGCGGATCAGGGCGCGGCAGGCGGCGCCGTTGAGGACGGTCGCGCCGAAGTGCGCGGCGGTCCGCGCGATGGTCAGGGTGAGGCGGGCGTCGTCGGTGCGGCTGTCGTAGTAGAGCAGGCCGCCCCTGAGGCGGTCGGCGCGCAGCCGGGGGGCGCGGACCAGGACCTCCGGCACCGTCAGCCGCTGGTGGAGCCGCCCGATGCGCCAGCCGCCCGCGAGGTCGTAGGTCCACAGCAGGCCCTCGAACGCCTTGGCGATGCGCGGGTCGAACACGCCGTCCTGGGTGAGCACGGGGAACACGAAAGGGAGCCGCTGCACCAGATGGGGGGCGTTGCGGCGCAGCCGCTGCCGTTCCAGCAGCGAGCGCCGCACCAGCGGCAGGTTGCCCTGCTCGATGTAGCGCAGGCCGCCGTGCACCATCTTCGAGGACTTGGAGGACGTGCCCGAGGCGAAGTCGTCCCGTTCCACGAGCGCGACCCTCAGCCCCCGGCTGACGGCGTCCAGCGCGGTGTAGCAGCCGGTGACGCCGCCGCCGACGACGAGCACGTCGAACCGCTCGGCGGCGAGCCGCTCGATCTGCGTGCCGCGGTCCAGCGCCAGCGGGGTGCGGCGGATCGCGTTCCTCGTCTCTGACCTCGCCTTGCGTTCGGTAAGCCGGATCACGACGTCGATTCCTTCGTTGAGTGGGTGGGGACATGGCGGGCCAGCAGGTCGCGCCACGCGGCGCGGGCCTCCCGGCGGTCGCCGTCGGGGAGCGAGGGCTCGAACACCGGGGCGGTGCCGAGCCCGGCGACCGCCGAGGCGAGGTCGGGCCACACGCCCGCGCGCACGCCGCCGAGGTAGGCGGCGCCGCGCAGGCTGGCGGTCTCATGGGCGAGGGCGCGGCGCACCGGACGCCCGATCAGGTCGGCCTGGGCGGACATCAGGACGTCGCTGCCGGCCAGGCCGCCGCCGCAGACGAGGTCGGTGACGGGCCGCCCCATGGCCGCCTCCACGCCTTCCAGCAGGTCGCACACCGAGTGCGCGAATCCGTCGAGGACGCCCCGGGCGAGCTCGGCCCGGGTGGTGGACAGGCTCAACCCGTCGAGGAGCCCGGTGGCCTCCGGCGCCCAGACCGGCGTGCGCAGCCCCGCGAGCGCGGGCACGAACCGCACGCGGGACGGCCCGGAGTGCTCCCCGGCCAGTTCGGTCAGCCGCCGGGGCGACTCGAACAGCCCGATCTCCTCGCAGAGCCAGCGCACCGCCGAGCCGGTCGTCGCGGCGAACCCCTCCAGGCTGAACAGCGGCACGCCGCGCGAGCGCCAGGCGACCAGGGTCAGCACGCCGGGCACCCGGTCGCGGTGGGCGGGCGGCCGGTCGCCCGCGACCGCGTCCAGGAACGTGCCCGTCCCGTGCACGCACATCGCCTGGCCGGGCCGGTGGGCGCCGAGCGCGACCATCGCCGCGTGCTGGTCGCCCATGACCGCCAGGATCGGCAGCCGCACCCCGAGGACGGACGGGTCGGTGGAGCCGAAGTCCCCGTCCTCGTCCACGACGGACGGCAGGATGTCGGGCGGGCAGCCGAGGAAGTCCGCCCAGGGCCCGTACCAGCCGCCGGTCCGCAGGTCGTAGGCGCCGGCCGCGACGGCGTTCGTCGCGGACATGACGTGCCGGGCGCCGCCGGTGAGCTTCCAGACCAGCCAGGTGTCGATCGACCCGAACACCAGCCGGCCCCGCGCGTGCGCCCGCCGCGCCTCCTCGTTCCGGGCGACCTCCTCCGCCGCCCACAGCAGCGGGGCGCGGGACCCGACCGGCCGCCCGGTGAACTCGGCGAGGCGCTCGTCCCAGTCCGGCTCCCACTCCCGCAGCCGTTCGGCGTAGCGGCGGTCCTGCCACACCACTGCGGGACTGAGCGGCTCCCCGGTCACCGCGTCCCACAGCAGGACGGTCGCGCGCTGTGTGGAGACCGACACCCCCGCGATCTCCACCCGGTCCGCGGCCGCCCGCTCCAGGGCCGTCCGGCAGACCCGGACGGTGTTCTCCCAGATCTCCGCCCCGTCCTGCTCCACGCGCAGGTGGTCGGGGGAGCGCACCGAGATCGGAAGGTACGCGGCCGGGGCCGCGCCGCCGTCGTCGAGGACGACGGCGGCGCGGGTCCCGGTGGTGCCCTCGTCGATGCTCAGCACGCCGCGCCGGCGCTCTCTGATCATCCGCGAAACATTCCTCTCGTCAGCGCGCGCTCAGACCGGCACCGTCTCGCGCCGCTCCAAGCGGATCGGCTCCTCTTCCAGGTTCACCGCCACGCGCGTCGGGTCCCACTTGACGACCACGCAGGTGACCAGGCCGAGCAGCGGGACCGCCGACAGCAGCATCAGACTGGCGCCTACCCCGAACGCCGCCTGGAGCTGCGGGAAGACGTACAGGCCGGCGACCGAGCCGAAGCTGCCGAGCATCCCGGTCACGCCGGTGCCGAGGGTGCGGATGTCGCTGCGGTACGACAGCGCCGCGATCGACTTGCCGTTGGGGCCGGGGCCGGCGGAGTGGAAGAAGATGAACAGCACCGGCAGCGCCGCGGCCAGCGCGATCGGGAGCTGCTTGAAGGTCGCGCCCATGACCAGCAGTGCCACGAACACCACGGCGTACCCGGCCGCCGAGCTCACCCGCAGGCCGAGCCGGCGGCCGAAGTAGGCCGACAGGCACCCGCCCGCGATGCCGACCGCGTTGAACGCCATGGAGCCCGCGGTCGCCTTCTCGAACTCCTTGCCGAACAGCTCCAGGCTGATCACCGGGAGGTACCAGCCGACGGCGAAGTACTGCATGGACTGGGTCAGAGAGATCACCGTCGACAGCACCGTCCGGGGCAGGTACGCGCCGCGGAACAGCACTCCCGCGTCCCGGATGCCGACCTGGTGGCGCGCCTCCTGGGTCTGCGAGGTCTCCGGCGCGCCCTCCTCCGCCCGCACCCCGTACAGGCGGCGCAGGTTCGCCGCGCACTCCCGCAGGCGGCCCTTGGACGCCAGCCAGGTCGGGCTCTCCACCAGGAAGGCCATCTGGAGGACGAACAGCGCGGTCGCGAAGACGACCGCCGAGCCCACCGACCACCGCCAGATGTCGGAGCCGACGTCGAGCTTGTAGAACAGCAGCGTGAGCGCGAGGTTGGTGGTCGTCGCCACGTACCAGGCGCCCTGCCAGAAGTTGAGCCTGCCCTTGAGCGAGGACGGGGTGTACTCGGCGAGCAGCGCCATCGCCACGGCGAAGTCGATGCCGTAGGCGACGCCCACCAGCGCCCGTCCGGCGAAGACGGTCTGGAAGTCCGAGCCGACCGCGGTCAGGATCGCGCCGACCCCGAAGACGACCTTCGTCATCAGCAGGGGCTTGATCCGGCCGATCCGGGCGGCGAGCCAGCCGCCGAAGGGATTGGAGACGATCGCGATGGCCGGAGCCATCGCGGTGAGCACGCTGACCTGCGTGGGCGACAGGTCCAGCTGCTCGACCATGGGGGACAGCCCCGCGCCGAGCGCCGCGTTGGAGTAGGCGTCCAGGAACAGGCCCGACAGGGCCAGGAACCAGATCCAGTTCGCCCGGCCGCGCAGACTCGTGAGGGTGTCGATGAGGCCGGCCGCGTCCGCCGCGCTGCGGATGACCGCCGTTCTCGTGCTCGCAGGGCCGTCGTTCATGCCCGCCGCCTTTCGGGGTTGAAACCCTTGCCAGCGGTCCGGGAATGACTAAGGCACAGACGAAGACCACTGACAGGGGTGTCTTCGTCTGTGCCTGTCGGTTGACGGGAGGTTAAGCGGGGCCGATCCGGTGTGTCAAGCGCCACAACGCCGTCCGGCCCGCCGCGACCCGGCCGCGAACCCGCAGGCCAGCGGCGCCCGCACGTGTTGCGATGAGTTCTTGCCGGGCCGCGGGTCCTCATTCGCGGACCCGTTGGCGACAGGAGGAGAAGCCGTGGGAGACGATGTGTGGACGATGGTGCACGCGGAGCGGGCGGCGCTGATCGACGACCTCTCGCACCTCGATGGCGAGAAGTGGGAGCAGCCCTCGCTCTGCGACGGGTGGACGGTGCATGACGTGGTGGCCCACCTGGTCGACACGGCCCGCACGACCCGCCTCGGATTCGTCGCCCGCCTCGTCCGGGCCCGGTTCGACTTCGACCGCCAGAACACGCAGGGGGTGGAGCGCGAGCGCGGCGCCTCACCCCGGGAAACTCTGGAGCGGCTCCGCCAGGTGGCCTCGCGGAGGTCGACCCCTCCGGCGCCCCTCGACAGCCGGCTCGTCGAAGAGGTCGTCCACGGCGAGGACATCCGCCGGCCTCTGGGAATCGTCCACGCCTACCCGCTGGAGGCCATCGCCAGATCGCTCCGTTACCAGGCCCGCACACCGGGGTCGTTCGGTGGAGCCAAGGAGCTCACGGCCCGCCTCCGCCTGACCGCGACGGACGCCGGCCTCTCGATCGGAGACGGCCCGGAAGTGGGCGGAACCGCGCTCTCCCTGCTCCTGGCGATCTCCGGCCGCCGCGTGGCGCTGAACGATCTCTACGGACCTGGCCTCCCCGCCCTGGCCACGGCCTGACGCGTCCCGCCCCTCATGATCACGAGTCCGCGACGACTGCCGGAAATGCCGCTTTCGTTGGGAGTTCTGGTCTTACGGTTCTGCCGTGACCACGCCACCTCCCTCTGACGACGTCCCGAACGAGACCGCGCCGTCCTCCGCCTGGGCCTCGCCCGATGCCGCCGCTTCGCCCGTCGTTCCACCGGCCCCCGCGCCGGATCCCGTCCAGCCCGCCCCCGCCGGGCGCCGGACGAACCGGTTCGCGGTCATCGCGCTGGTCACGGGGCTGCTCGGCCTGGTCCCGATCGCGGTCGGCTTCGTCGTCGCCGCGCTCGTCCAGACCGGCCGCCGCGGCGAGAAGGGCAAGGGGCTCGCCGTCGGCGGACTCGTCGCCTCCCTCGCCTGGGCCGCCGCCGTCGCTTTGACGCCGGCCCTGCTGCCGGCGGACATGGCCGGACCGTTCGCACGCGGGGACGGGAAGGTGGCGGTCACCGCCATGCGCCCCGGTGAGTGCTTCGGCGAGTTCGAGGAGACCGCGACCGCTATGTACGTGCGGCGATCGCTCTGCACCACGCCTCATGAGGGAGAGGTCGGTGCTGAGGGAGAGCTCCCGGACATCCCGTACCCAGGGCAGAAGGAGATGACCGACCGGGCGTGGACCGTTTGCCGCGAGCGGACCGAGTTTCTGGAGAGAAGCCGGTACGGCTCCGATCTGACGCTTTACGTCGCGCCACCGGATCAGGAAGCGTGGGAAGACGGAAAGCGGACCGCGACCTGCGTCATGGTCTACAAGGGATCAGGGCTGCTGTCGGCCCCTCTCGCCCAGACCATGGAAACGGTAACCCGGTACGCATCCGAACTGGCGCCAGGTGACTGCGTCAAGAAGTGGAACGTCTACGGTGACCAGCCCCTCGTCGCCTGTACCAAAGAGCATGAATTCGAGGTACTCGGCCTCTACACGCTCCAGGGGGACGCCTACCCGGGAGACGAAGGGATGGGGAAGAAGGTCCTCAAAGGCTGTGACGAGATCGCCCGTAAGGTCTGGGGGGCGAAACCACCCGCCGATGTCCGCGACTCCACCGGCATCACCTACATGGCCCCCGACGAGGACAGCTGGGAAGCCGGAGGGCGCCTGGCCTTCTGCCTGATCGAGGGCCGTCGGGGACCTCTGAAGCGATCAGTGGTCCCGCACTGACCGGACCCCGCGACCGCCTAGCGCTTGCGGCCGATGCCGCCGTACATGTGGACGTGGGCGTCCGGGACCTCGGACGCCGCGCGGTCGGGGTGCCAGTGGTTGACGAGGACGATGCCCGGGTCGAGGATCTCCAGGGCGTGGAAGAAGCGCTCCACCTCGGGCTTCGTGCGTGCCACCAGCGGGATGCCGTTGGCGTTGTAGGCCGCCACGCCCGCGGCCACCTCTTCCGGGGCGCTGTCGGCCGTGCAGGTCGACACCGTCAGCATGCTGCCCGGAGCCAGAGGCTCCAGGAGGCGGTCGATGATCCGCTGCACCTCGGCGTCGTCCGGGATGAAGTGCACGATCGCGATCAGGCTCAGCGCCACGGGCAGGCTCAGGTCGAGGGTTCCGCGCAGGTGGCGGGAACCCAGGATCGCGTCGGGGTCGAGGAAGTCGGCGTCCAGGTAGGTGGTCCTGCCTTCCGGTGCGCTCGTGAGCAGTGCGCGCGCGTGCACCAGCACGATCGGGTCGTTGTCGACGTAGACGATCCGCGATTCCGTCGCCACGGACTGGGCCACCTCGTGCAGGTTCGGTGAGGTGGGCAGCCCCGTGCCGATGTCGAGGAAATGCCGGATGCCGAACTCGGCGGTGAGACGGCGGGTCGTCCGTGCCATGAAATGCCGGTTGGCCCGCATGGACTTCGGCAGGTGGGGCCAGTCGGCGACGATGTTCGCCGCGGCCTCGCGGTCGGCCGGATAGTTGTCCTTGCCGCCGAGAATGCAGTCGTAGACCCGGGCGGAATGGGGGATCTCGATATTCAGGTCCACCTGGTTCTCGGTCATTTCCCGGCCCCTCGATCGTCATGACTGCCGCCCAAGATCACTCTAGAAGCCGCACCGGCGTCCGGCGGACGGATCATCGGCATGGGCGAGCCGTCGCCGCGCCGCGGCCGGGCGCGTCCCGGCCCGGGCCGTCCGTCGCCCGCGCCCGCCTCCGGCGGCGGATCCCGGCATCCGCCGCGGCGCGTAGTCCATGGCGACCCCGTGGAAACCGGCGCGAGGACGGCGGAACTCCGGCCGCTCATTTCTCATCGAAAGCGCGGATGCGCGCCGCCTCCGTCGCTGCGTCATTGTGCGTGCAGCCGTCCTGAACATTGGCGCGGAGACTCCTTCTCGTCGGGTCTCGTGTCCGTGAAATTCGGTTCCTCGAAATTCTTCGGGGCTGTGAAGGGGCGCTTGGGCCGGCTCGTGCGCCGCCGGCCTCCGGCGTGTCCTTGTGCGGCCTTCTCGCCAGGTCAGAGGTAATGATCCTCGTTGTGATGATCAACGGTGTCGGCACTCGTATAACCGGCAGACCTCGCTCACCTGGCTAGGCGTGCAAATCCGAGGCATGCGGAACAAACAGCCTAAATCAAACACCTTTTCGAGGGCTGGGTGCCGCGATGGCGCACTCGGTCCGGATTTCAGAAGAACTGCGCTCCGAGGATCTCGCAAGAATCTACCTGTGACCTGTCATTGATCGTTTTCTATTGGCTATAAAGAAGAGAGCCGGCGCGGTTCCCGGAAAGGAGCGAAGCCGGATCGGGCGCACGTGGTCTCCCGGGACGGGACGGCGCTGGCGCGACGCTCACCACCGATCTCCAGAGGCGTACCGGCCACTCTCGGCAGCCGAGCACGGCGAGAGGGGCCGCCGCCGACCAGGAAGGACAAAACCCCCTATGAGCCGTACCCCCATGCCCCTTGGAACGACAGCGGCCGGAAAGCGGGGCCAGGGAACGTGACCGAGCTCGAAGCCGTCAAGGTCCGCGCCCGCGAGGTCGAACCTAACCACCGGCTGGGCGGCAGCGTCCGGATGCTCCTGTCGCCGGGCACGGCCCGGACGACGGCCGGCCTCATGGCCCTGCTCGAACTCCGGCCGGGGGAGCGCGTCAGCGAGCACTACCATCCGTACACGGACGAGCACGTCTACGTCTCCGACGGGCGCCTCGTCCTCACCGTCAACGGCACCGAGCACGTCGTGGACGCCCGGGAGTCGGTGCTGATCCGCCGCGGTGCCCGGCACCGCTACGAGAACCGGACCGACCGGCCGGCGACGGCCGTGCTCTTCCTCGGACCGCTGGCCCCGAGCCCCGACATGGGGCACGTGGAGACCGCGGAGCCGGCCGGCGACGGGCCCCCGCCCTCGGTGGACGTGCGGCCGTCCGCCGCTGCGGGCGAGCGGGAGCCGGCATGAGCGGGCGCCGGGCCCGCCCCGTGGCGATCACCGGGATCGGTGTCCTGACGCCGGGCGCTCCGGGGACGAGCGGTTTCTGGGAGACCGTGACCGGCGGCAAGCCCACCTTCCGCACGATCACCGTGTTCGATCCGGGGCCGTACCGGTCCCAGATGGCGGCCGAGATCGATTTCGACGCGGGACGGCACGGGCTGACGCCCCGGGAGCGGCGCCGGATGGACCGCGCCGCCCAGTTCGCCCTCGTCACCGCGCGGGAGGCTCTGGCCGCCTGCGGGCTGCGGTCCGGTGACCTCGACCCCGCCCGCACCGGCGTGGTCGTCGGCAGCGCGGTCGGCTGCACCGTCTCGCTCGAACGCGAGTACAGCGTGGTCAGCGACAGCGGCCGCCTGGCGGTGGTGGATCCGGCCTACGGCTCGCCGCACCTGCCCGACTACCTCGTCCCGGCGTCCCTGGTCCGCGAGGTCGCCTGGGACGTCGGCGCGGAGGGGCCCGCCTGCGTGGTGTCGACGGGATGCACCTCAGGACTGGACGCCGTCGCGCACGGTGTGGAGATCATCCGCGACGGCGCCGCGGACGTGGTGCTGGCGGGGGCGTGCGAGGCCCCCATCTCCCCGATCACGGTGGCCTGCTTCGACGCGATCCGGGCGACGTCCCCGGACAACGACGATCCCGAGCGGGCCTGCCGCCCCTTCGACGCCACCCGGGCGGGGTTCGTGCTCGGCGAGGGCGCGGCGATGCTGGTGCTGGAGGACGCGGCGGCGGCCCGTTCGCGGGGGGCGCACGTGCACGCGGAGATCCGCGGGTTCGCGTCCCGGAGCAACGCTTACCACATGACCGGGCTGCGGCCCGACGGGGTCGAGATGGCAGCGGCGATCACCACGGCGCTGGACGAGGCGGACGTCCCCGCGGAGGGCGTCGACTACATCAACGCCCACGGGTCGGGCACCCGGCAGAACGACCGGCACGAGACGGCCGCCTTCAAACTCGCGCTCGGCCCGGAGAACGCCTACCGGCTGCCGGTCAGCTCCATCAAGTCGGTGGTGGGCCACTCGCTCGGCGCGATCGGCGCGATCGAGGTGGCGGCGAGCGCGCTGGCGATCGAGCACGACCTCGTCCCGCCCACCGCGAACCTCCGGCATCGCGATCCCGAATGCGACCTCGACTACGTCCCCGTGACGGCACGCGCGCAGCGGGTCGACACGGTGCTCACGGTCGGCAGCGGGTTCGGCGGCTTCCAGAGCGCGATGGTGCTCAGCGCCCCGGGACGGTGGCGGGGATGACCGCGGACGCGGCGGCCGCCGAGGACGACCACGCCGTCATCACCGGGATCGGCGTGGTCTCGCCGAGCGGGCTGGGCGCCGAGCGGCACTGGGAGGCGACGCTCACCGGCCGCGTCGCGATCGGCCCCATCACCCGGTTCGACCCGAGCGGCTACCCGGCCCGGCTCTCCGGGGAGGTGCCCGGATTCGTCCCGCGCGACCACCTGCCGGGACGGCTGCTGCCGCAGACCGACCGCCTCACCCAGCTGGCGCTGACCGCCGCCGAATGGGCGATCACCGACGCCGGGCTGTCGCCGTCCCCCGAGGAGTCGCTGCGGTACGGCGTCGTCCTGGCCAACTCGGCCGGCGGTTTCGAGTTCGGTGAGAACGAGCTGCGCAAGCTCTGGTCGACCGGGCCGAAGAAGGTCAGCGCGTACCAGTCGTACGCGTGGTTCTACGCGGTCAACACCGGCCAGATCTCCATCCGGCACGGACTGCGCGGCCCCTGCGGCGTCCTCGTCAGCGGCCAGGCCGGGGGGCTGGACGCGATCGGGCAGGCGTGCCGCGTGCTGCGCAAGGGCGCCGACGGCGTGCTGACCGGGGGGTTCGAGGCCCCGGTGTGCTCGTGGGGGGTGGCCGCGATGTCGGCCGGCCGGGACGCGCCGACCGCTCCGCAGCTGTCCTCCGGCGACGACCCGGCGACCGCCTACCGCCCCTTCGCCGCCGGCGCGTCCGGCCATGTGATCGCCGAGGGCGGCGCGATCCTCGTCCTGGAACGCGGGCGCCATGCCCGCGCCCGCGGCGCCCGGCACCGGTACGGGCGGGTGGCGGGGTACGCCGCGACCATGGACCCGCCGCCGGGATCCGGCCGCCCGGCGACCCTGCGCAACGCCGCCGCGCTCGCCCTCGCCGACGCCGGCCTCGCTCCGGAGCGGATCGACGTGGTGTTCGCGGACGCCGCGGGCAGCACGATGCGCGACCGCGCCGAGGCCGAGGCGCTCACCGGCCTGTTCGGCGCCGGCGGCGTCCCGGTGACCGCGCCCAAGGCGATGACCGGGCGGATGTCGGCGGGCGGCGCCGCCGTCGACGTCGCGACCTGCCTGCTGGCCATGCGCGACGGGATGATCCCGCCGACCGCCGACGTCCGGCCCGATCCGTCCTACGGGCTCGACCTCGTGACCGGACGCCCCCGGCCCGCCCGCATCGACCACGCGCTGATCCTGGCGCGCGGCGAGGGCGGGTTCAACAGCGCTCTCGTCCTGGCCGCCTGCCCCCGCGAGGCCCCGTCCGCGGCCGGACCCCTCGACGAACGGGCTCCCCGCGCCCTTCCCGGAAACGACCCCAGGAGCTGACATGGCCCAAGACGGCCCGATAACCCTGACGGACCTCGTCCTCGTCCTGCGCGCCTGCGCCGGCGAGGACGACGGCGTCGACCTCGGCGGCGACATCGCCGACCGCGCCTTCACCGACCTCGGCTACGACTCCGTCGCGATGATGGAGGTCTCCGCGCGGATGGTCGAGCGCTTCGGCCTGCGGCTCGACGAGGACAGGCTGTTCGACCTCCGGACCCCCGCCGAGATGCTCCGCCGCCTCAACGAGGCCGCGGCCGGGGACGGGGAGGTCCGGTCGTGACCGCGAGCACCGACAACCAGATCCTGGTCGACGCGCCCATGGAGCTGGTGTGGGAGCACACCAACGACGTGGCGGGCTGGCCGGACCTGTTCACCGAGTACGCCGCAGTGGAGATCATCGAACGGGACGGCCCCTCGGTGACGTTCCGGCTCACCACCCACCCGGACGAGCAGGGCAACGTCTGGTCGTGGGTGTCGCGGCGCACCCCCGATCCCGAGACCCGCACCGTCCGCGCGCACCGGGTGGAGACCGGGCCGTTCGCGTTCATGAACATCCGCTGGGAGTACCGCCGGCAGGCGGCGGGCGTGCTGATGCGGTGGAGGCAGGAGTTCGCGATGAAGCCGGACTCGCCGATCAGCGAGGACGCGATGCGCGACCGCATCAACCGCGGCACCGTCGAGCAGATGGCGCACATCAAGGCGGTCCTGGAGGAACGCGCCCGCACGGCCCCCGGCGGGTACGGGCCCGGCGACCTCCACGCGCGGCGCCTGCTGTACCTGACGTGCGGGATGCGGCTGGCCGCGGTGGTGAGCACGCTGGCGGAACTCGGCGTGGCTGATGTGACCGCGGCCGGGCCGCGCTCCGTCACCGAACTGGCCACGGCCACCGGCGCCGTGCCGGACGCGCTCTACCGCCTCCTGCGCTGCGCCGCCTCCGTCGGAATCATGGAGGAGCAGCCGGACGGACGGTTCGCGAGCACTCCGCTGGGCGACGGCCTGCGCGCCGACGACCCCTACAGCCTGCTGCCCCTGGTCCTGCACAGCACGCGGTCGTACGTGACGAAGCCGTTCGGGGCGCTGGCGCACAGCGTCCGCACCGGCGAGCCCGCGACGGTCCCGACGCTGGGCACCGACATCTGGCGCTATTTCGAGGACAACCCCGACGACGGCGCCCGCTTCGACCGCACCATGACCACGCTGGGGCGCTGGGAGACCGAACGCCACCTGGACGTCGTCCGGCCTGAGAGGTTCGGCCGGATCGCCGACCTCGGCGGCGGGCAGGGCCACTTCCTCGCGGCGGCGCTGCGGCGCGCGCCGGACGCGTCGGGCGTGCTGTTCGAGCGGCCGTGCGCCGTCAAGGCCGCGGCGGAGGTGCTCGAAGCGGAGGGGGTCGGCGACCGCGTCACCCGGATCGCCGGCGACTTCTTCACCGACCCGCTGCCGGACGACTGCGACGCGTACGTGCTCAAGGCCGTCCTGCACAACTGGCCGGACGAGCGCGCCGCCGAGCTGCTGACCGCCGTGCGCGGGGCCATCGGGAACCGGCCCGACGCGCGGCTCTTCATCGTCGAGCACGTGGTCGCGGAGGGGAACGGATGGGACCACGCCAAGTTCCTCGACCTCGACATGCTCGTGCTGTTCGGCGGCCGCGAGCGGGGGCCGCAGGAGTGGCGGCGGCTCCTGGCGCGGTGCGGTTTCGCGCTGGTCGGCCGTCCCCGGGAGGGGCACTGGACCGTTCTGGAATGCCGCCCCGCGGAGGCCGCGTGACCGGGCGCCGGTGACCCGGGCCCGCCGATCCCGACGTCAAGGAGGACGAGCATGCTTCCCCAAGCCCCGCCGCCCACCCACCGGGCGGTCATGATCCGGAGGATCGCGCCCGGCGACCGGGACGCCGTCGCCGCGGTGTTCCGCGAGCACGACCGCACGGACCTGCCGCGCCGCATCGGCGTCACGCGCCGCACGCTGCTGACCTACAACGACCTGTACATCCACCTGGTCGAGGGGGACGCCTCGTTCGAGCAGGCCCTGTACGCGGCCGGCGACGACCCTGGGTTCCGCGACATCAGCGCCAGACTCGCGACGCTGCTCGTCCCGTACGACAGGGACCGCCCGGCCATGCGCCAGGCCCAGGCCGAGGAGTTCTACCACTGGTCGGACGACCGGCCGCAGGCGACGTACCGGCTGTTGCTGGAGATCAGCGTGGACGAGCGCCGCGGCACGGAGTTCGAACGGACCTGGCGCCGGATGGCCGCGGTGGCGGCCCGCCACCCCGGGCACGTAGCCCAGTCGCTGTCGCGCGACATCGCCGACCCCGGCACCTATCACCTGGTCAGCGACTGGACCGACGAGGGCGCCCACGAGCGCTTCCTCGCCTCACCCGGGCACCGGGAGCTCGCCGCCGCGCTCCGCGACCTGGACGCCAAGGTCCGCGCGACCCGCACGCGCATCAGCGCCTACCACCCCGGCGCGGCCGAGGACGGCACGGCCGCCGCGACGTCTGGGACCGGGCGGGCGGAGCGATGAGCGAGCCGACCGGCCCGGAGGAGCCGGGCGATCACCCGCTGATCAACGACGTCCGCACGCCCGGCCCGGTGGTCCGCGTGCGGATGCTGTCGGGCGACATCGGCTACGCGGTGACCCGGGCGGCCGAGGCGCAGCACGTGCTGTGCGACCCGGCCTTCAGCAGCGCCGCGACGTTCCTGCCCCGCGCGCCCGCCGAGCCGCGGGAGCCGGTCGGGTCCAGCAGGGTCCTGTTCGAGATGGACCCGCCCGAGCACACCCGGCTCCGGCGGGCGGTCGCCCAGGCGTTCAACCGCCGCCGCGTCGAGGCCATGCGGGCGGGCATCGCGGAGGTCGTCGACGGGCTGCTGGACGACACGGCCGCGGGCGGGCCGCCGGCCGACCTGGTCCAGTCGCTGTGCGCGCCGCTGCCGCTCACCGACATCTGCGAGCTGCTCGGCGTTCCGCGCGAGGACCGCGACTCCTTCCGCGGCTGGGCCGAGACGATCATGGCGCTGCGCGGCCACTCCCCGCCGGAGATCGACCGGGCCCGGGCCGCGATCCAGCGCTACTTCGTCGACCTGGTCGCGGCCAGACGCGCCGAACCGGCCGACGACCTGGTCAGCGAGCTGCTGACGGTGCGCGACCGGGAGGAGCGGATCAGCGAGGCGGAGCTGGTCAGGCTCGCGATCACCCTGCTGATCGCGGGGCACGGGCCCACGATGAACCAGCTCGCCCGGAGCGTGTACGCCCTTCTGACGCGCCCCGATATGTACGCGGCGCTGCACCGCGATCCGGAGCTGGTGGCGACGGCGGTGGAGGAGCTGCTGCGGACGGTGCCGTCGGTGCCGGTCGGTACCCCGCGCCTCGCCCTCCGCGACGTGGAGGTCGGCGGTGTGCCGATACCCGCCGGCAGCACGGTGGCGGTGTCGTCGCTCGCGGCCAACCGCGATCCCGCGCTTTTCGCTGATCCGGAGGTGACGGACCTCGGCCGCATCGACAACAGGCACCTGACGTTCGGCCACGGCCCCCACTTCTGCATCGGCGCCCAGCTCGCCCGGACCGAGATGCGGATGGCCCTCGCCGCCCTGACCCGGCGCTTCCCCGACCTGCGTCTGGCCGTCCCCCCGGAATCGATCCGGTGGCGGACGGACTCCCTCTTCCACGGCCCCATGGAGCTGCCCGTGACCTGGTGACCCGGCGGACGCCGACGGCCGCGCGGTGGGATCAGGGGGCGCGTCCGGTCAGCCTCGCGACCGTGTCGTCCAGTGCTTGGACCTGCGACGACTCTCCGGCGTAGGCGTGGACCAGCGTGAGGAACTCCTGAAGGCCGCCAGGGAACTCCGAGCACGTGCGGACGATCGAATGGACGTCCAGATGAGGCTGCGTGCGGCGCGGCACGCGGATCGCGATCTCCTTGCGCAGGGCGTCCACGATCTGCTGCCGGCCCTCGGCCGTCGTCAGCAGCGGTATGTCCATGAGCCGGTCGACGATCTCGAAGAGCGCGGGGAGACCGGCGGACTCCTCCTGATCCGGTGGGCGGCGCGCGTCCGAGCCCGGGGCACGCGGTTCGGTGCCGCTGGCCGGAAGCGGCCCCACCTGAGCGGGGGCTTTGGCGGCGTCCCCCGCCGTTGCCGTCGGAGGCGCGTCGCGGATGCAGAGCCAGGCGGTGGTCTCGGTCTCCTTGAGGCGCACATCGATCGGCCGGAACTCAGTGGGGTCGACGGCGCCGCGGCCCTCCTGGATCACCGTGCGGTAGAACTCGTCGGACGCCAGGACCCCCAGGTCGGCCGGCGCCGCGGCGAGCGCCTCCTTGAAGGACGGCGCGTCCAGGAGCCGGTTGACGTGGTTGACGGAGGTGCCGACGATCCCCTCGGCGTCCGATTCGAGCGGCCCGCCGTGCAGCGCGATCCGCAGCCGCATCCGGGCGTGTTCGGCGGCCAGCCCGTTGTGCCTGCGCAGAGCGCCGCGCAGGTGGTCGGGCAGCGGATGGGCGAGGCGGGACGGGTCGTAGGACGGCGGCAGCACGACGATGACACCGTCGCCGCGGTCCTCCTGGTAACAGCCTTCGAGGGGGATGCCCGACGCCTCGAAACAGCTCCGCAGAGCCTCGTATAAGACGGTTCGCAGATGGCTTTGCACGTGGTCAGCGCGTTTGCTGAAACTGATGATGTCGCAGACGAAGAGCGTGCAATGACCGGTCGGGGTCCAGCCTGCCCCCGCTTCGCCGGAGCCGTTCCGCATGACTCTGATGCCCCTTGAACGATTAGATTGCCCCCAAGGGTGCACGCATTGCGCTCACTCCGGCAAGTAGATGCCGACCGGCCTGTCCGGGAAAGGGCGCCCGTTGTGAAGGTGTGCCAAATCCCATTGTGTCCGGCGACGCAGAACGACCGGGTGATCGCGGCCTACATTGACTGGCGGAACGGCCGGGGGCGGGGAGGCGGGTGACGGCGCATGGCGGACGAGGAGACGAGGTCGCCCGCACTGGTGCCGCAGACGGCGCTGTCGCTGGGGCACGTGCAGGAGCAGGTCCGCACGGACCAGACCACCGCCGACATCGTCGCGCTGCTCACGGACATACCGGATATGCGGGAGGCGGCAGGCCGCTCCATCGTCGTCCACTACATCAACGAGCACGTGCGCGCGCCGCTGCTGTTGCCAGACCTGCCGCAGCCGAGGTACTACCTGTACCACCTCGTGCTTGCGTGCAGGGAGATACCCGACGGTTTGCAGATCCTTGTCCGCGCGGTCGAGTTCGTGGCCGGCCCGACCGCGGCCGTGGCGCATCTGAAGCGCATGCTGAGCCCGGTCCGCGCCCACCTGGAGCCGGTCGTCGAGACCCAGATCGAGGACCTGCTGACCGGTCTGCGGATACCTTCCCTCACCCGCCTCTACGTGGCCGCCACCGGGAACAGCATCGCCACCGTCCCGTTCCGGCTCACCGATGCCTGGGACGCGTTCTCGGCGCTCCTCGACCACAACACCGCGCCGGGGAAGCCCTCGCCGCACCTGATTTTCGTCGCGATGCTGCTCCAGACGATGCAGACGCGGCAGACCGTCGGAAGCGCCGGAACCGAGGAGGTCTGGCGGCTCAAAAGGCTGCGGGAGTGGCTGGCGATGCAGACGGAGCAGCTGCGCGGCGCGGGCAACGCCGCCCAGGCCGACTACCTCGACCGCATGCGCGACCGCTCCGGGGTTCTCGCGACGCGCGCCGACAAGCCCATCTACCTCATCATTCAGCTCGAACCGCTCCCGGACCTCGTCGAGGACGAGGTCGTGTGCCGGCTTTCGCACTGGCGGCAGATCCATCCGCTCGAATGGCGGCCCGAGCCGGGGGAGGACAAGCTGGTCCGCCTGAGCGAGGTGCGCGAGCACGTCGGCGCCCTGATCCATGAGGCCGAGCGCGGCTGGGCCTATGAACTCGACGACTCCCTCGTGCTCGAGTTCGTGCTGCCGCTGGACATGATCAACCTCGATGTGGACCAGTGGACGCGCGACGCCTCCGAGATGCCGGACCCGCCGCCGCTCGGCGCTGAGTACGAGATCCTCGTCCGGAGCCTGGAGAGGCTGCGCGCGCTCGGTCTCCACCGCGCGTGGCGCCAGCGCTGGCAGGTGCTCGTCGACGCTGTGGACGGCTTCACCTACTGGGCCGCCGCGGAGGAGCCCGCCCATCCGCGTCCGATGGGCGACCGGCTGCTGAGCAGTCGCGAGATCGTCGCGTGCGTGCTGAGCGGTCCGCCCGACCGCGAGCCCGGCCGCAGCGAACTCTGGAAGGCGCTGCGCGCGGGAGTGCCCGTGGTCCTCTGGCACCGAGCGGATCAGCTCGCCTCGGAAATGCGGGAGGCGGTGCGGCAGGTCGTCGACCGTCCCGACATCAGGGCACTGCCGACCGACATCAGACGGCTCCGGGGAAACGCGCCGTCGCTTGACGGCAATGGTCGCTCCGCTCTGGAGGTAACCCTTCTTTGGGACGACCCGAATCACTTCCTGGACGACGCCCGTGCTCTTCGGGCTCCGGCATCCCGGATCTGACTACCGTCGTGCGTGACCGATAAAGGGTCGTGGCAGTCCGCCCTCCTGCCAAACCTTGCGAAGTGGCGTCTCGAAGGGGATGCTCGAACTAAGGTGGCCCTCACCGGTTCTGCCCGAGTTCGACCATTACATCGCAAGAACCCATAGCCACGCCAGAAGGGGACATCGTCGATGGCCGCTGACGAGCCGCCCGAGGTCCCTTACCCTCGCGACGCGCCCATGTCCGCCGGCCCGGGGGACGCCGCCCCGGACGCCCGCGCCGCATGGTGGATCTACCGCGGCACCGGCCGCCCCCTGCCGGAGGGGCGGTTCGCCGCGGCGCTGCCCCCGCCGCCCCCGTGGCGCGCCTTCGACGGCGGTCCGCCGCTGTCGCCTCCCCCCGCCGACGAGCGCGACCTCGTCCGCCGGCTCGGTCCCGTCAGTACGCGGCCGCGCCAGGCCGACCCCGCGGAGGTCGACGCCGTCAACGCGGCGCTGTTCCTGCGGCGGCCGCTCCTTGTCACCGGGGAGCCGGGCGTCGGGAAGTCGACCCTCGCCTACCGGATCACCCGAGAGCTGGGACTCGGCCGGGTACTGCGCTGGCCCATCGGCAGCCGGAGCACGCTGCGCGACGGACTGTACGAATACGACGCGATCGGCCGGGCACAGGACGCCGCGACCGGCCGCGGAACCCTCGCCCGCCAGACGGGGGAGTTACCGGGAGCGCCGGTCAGTGGCGATTCAGGCGCCGCCGCCGTGCCGGCCGACGCCGGAGTGGGTCACTACCTCACGCTCGGCCCGCTGGGCACCGCGCTGCTGCCCTACGAGCTGCCGCGCGTCCTGCTCGTCGACGAACTCGATAAAAGCGACATAGACCTACCGAACGACCTCCTCGACGTCTTGGAGGAGGGCGAGTACGGAATCACCGAACTCTCCCGCGTGAGCTCCCGCGAACCCGTGGTGAAGGTTCACACCGACGATCCGGACGGCACGGCCGACATCGTGCGAGGGAGAGTGCGCTGCCGGGCATTCCCCATCGTGGTCATCACCAGCAACGGCGAGCGGGAGTTCCCGCCCGCGTTCCTGCGCCGATGCCTGCGGTTCTCGATGGGAGAGCCCGACGAGGCGCGGCTCGCCGACATGGTGGCTGCGCATTTCGCCGAGCGTTCCGACGAACGCACCCGGCGGCTGGTGCGCAGTTTCCTGGAGCACCGCAGCAGCCACCGCGGGCTCGCCGCCGACCAGCTCCTCAACGCCGTCTACCTCGCGACCTCCGGCGCGCGGGAGCCCGACGCCGGGTGGGAACGGCTCCTGGATCTCGTCTGGCAGCGGTTGGAAGTGGCGCCTGAGTGAGCGAGTGGACCGGACACCCAGCGGCGGGAGACGCGGCACGTTCCGACGCCCCGGCCGGTCCTCCCGTCTGGCACGAGGTGTCCGACGCCATCTGGCTGGCCGCGCAGATGAACGAGGCGGCCGTCGCGGCTGACCGCGTCGGCGACCCGGCCCGAGGACGCGCACCCCGAACGGAGCCTCGGCGAACTGCGAGCACGGAACCGGTCCGCGCCGCCAGTGAGGGCCCACCGGAGGACGAGGGTCTGGACGGCACTTCACGCGGATCCCCCGCGGGCCCGGTGCAGGCGACGCCGCCCAGCATGATCAGGACGCCGCCGGCGGGGACGTTTCGCGGCGATGGTCCACCGGCCTCTGGGCCGCGCCTGAACGGAAACACCGCGTCCACCCGCCTCCTCCTGCCCGTGCGGAGCGACCCGTTCGCCGGAGTACGGCCTCTGGCCGACCGCCGCCGCCTCGAACAGGCGCTCCGTCCCTTCAAACGGTCGGTCGAGTCGCGCAGGGGCGAGGTGGAGCTGGACGATGAGGCGACCGCGATCCGCGCGGTACAGGACGGGCTCTGGCTGCCCCAGACACGTCCAGTACCCGAACGATGGCTCGATCTCGACGTCGTTGTGGACGACGGGCGCCTGGCCGCGCTCAACCGCCCGACCACCGCCCGGTTCATCGACTGCCTCGGGGCCGTCGGCGCCTTCAGGATGATCCGCACGCACCTGCTCGACACCGACGGCGGAGGGGCCGGGCCGCTGGCGCTGCGCGAGCCGGGGCCGCTCGCCCCCGCGCACCCGGCCGGGGGGCTCACCTCCCGGGGACTCCCCGACCGGCGGCTCATCTTCGTGCTGACGGACGGGATCGCCGACGCCTGGCACTCGGGCGCCGCCCAGCGACTGCTGGCCCGATGGGGCCGCCACGCCCCGATCGTGGTGATCAACCTGCTCGCCCGCCGCCAGTGGCGGCGGACGGGCCTCGCCACCAGGCCGGCCAGGCTCTACGCGGCGGGACCCGCGATCGCCAACGGCTTCTACCGCGTGCGCTACCCTCCGGCACCGCTCGCCGACCCCGGTGCCGGCGCCCCGCACGCCGACCGCTCGCACGTCCACGTGCCCGTGATCGAACTGGATCCCGGGCAACTCGCCGGCTGGGCGGGGTTCGCGGCGGCACGCCGCGGCGACTGGTATGGCGCGGTCGCCGTCTGCGGTGTGCCCCCGGATCCCTCCCGGGCACCGGAGACGGCGCACGACGAGGAGGCCGCGTCGGCGGAGGCGTCGGCGTCCGAGATCGTCCGGCGGTTCCGCGCTGCGGTCAGCCCGACCGTGTACGCGCTGGCGGTGCACCTGGCCGCGGCGCCCTTGAACGCTCCCGTCATGCGGCTCGTGCAGCGCACCATGCTCCCGGAGTCGCGGCCCTCCGACCTGGTCGAACTGGTCGGCAGCGGGCTGCTCCACCGGGTGGGGCCAGAGCCGGGGCCGGCGGCCGACGCGCGGGACGAGGTCGTCTTCGACTTCGCTCCGGGAGTCCGCGACGAGCTCCTCGCCGGGGGGCGCCGTTCCGACACGACCCGGGTGCTGACGACGGTGGCCCGGCACCTGGGCGACCGCGTCGCCGGGCTCCGCGATCTGGCCGGATTGGTCACCGCCCCGGAGCGGGGTGAAATACCGGAATTGACCGCTGAACTCGTGCCGTTCGCCGTTCCGGTCCTTCATGTCTTCCAGGCCCTCGCGGGACCCTATCTCAGGCCGGCGAAGGCGTTGGGCGCCGAACTCAACGCCAAGGTTGACCACTTTTATGGACGTACGCAGGATAGAGCCGTGCGAGATGCGGGAAGGACTGGCTCCATGCAATCGCTGGACATCGCCGCTCTCGACGCGCTCGCCACACCCGGAGACATTGTCAAGGCCCCCCACCTTGGAGTTGGTGTGACAGTTCGAGATATCCCGGAGAAAGTCGGGCGCAAGGCGGACGAGCCGCCGCCCGTCTGGGGCAACGTACCTCCCCAGAACATCAGTTTCACCGGGCGGGAAGAGTTGCTGGAGCAATTGCACGAGCGGCTTTCCCAGGGAACGACGGCCGTCCTGCCTCAGGCGCTGCATGGAATGGGCGGAGTTGGCAAATCCCAGATAGCCATTGAATATGTATATCGCCATATGGCAGATTATGACGTTATTTGGTGGGTCAGGTCGGAAAGGCCCGGTCAGATCCAGCAGGACCTCGCCGAACTGGCCGCCGAGCTCGACCTGCCGGTCAGCCAGGAGGTCAACGTCGCGGTGCCGGCCGTCCGCGAGGCGCTGCGGCTCGGCCGCCCCTACCGCAACTGGCTGCTGGTCTTCGACAACGCCGAGGAACTGCAGGACGTCCGGGACTTCTTCCCGACCAACGGCCCGGGCAAGATTCTCGTCACCTCCCGCAACCAGGAGTGGACGAAGGTCGCGAACTCTCTGGAGGTCGACGTCTTCGCCCGGGAGGAGAGCAAGGCGCTGCTCCGCCTCCGGGGACCCGAGCTCGCCGATGCCGAGGCGGACGAACTAGCCGAGGTGCTGGGCGACCTTCCGCTGGCGATCGCGCAGGCCGGGGTCTGGCTCGCCGAGACGGGGATGCCGGTCGACGAGTACCTGCAGCTCTTCCGGGAGAAGCACGAGAAGGCGACCGAGTTGCTGGCGGACGCAGCGCTGATGGCCAACGAACTGCCGGTCGCCGCGGCATGGAACGTCTCGCTGGACCGGCTGCGGACCAGCGACCCCGCGGCCCTGCAACTGCTGCAGGTCTGCGCCTTCTTCGCGCCGGAGCCCATCTCGCTGCGGATGCTGTCGGGCGCGCGCAACGTGGACGGTCCCCGCGAGCTGATCGAGGCCCTGGGGGACCCGGTCAGGCGAGGGCGCGCGATCCGCGCGATCAACCGCTACGCGCTGGCCAAGATCAGCCACAAGCACAACACGATCATGCTGCACCGCCTGGTGCAGCGGGTCCTCGTCGGACAGATCCCTCCGGAGGAGGCCGAGGAACTGCGCCGATGCGGTTACCAGCTGATGGCCAACTTCGACCCGCGCGACCCGGCGCTGCCGGCCAACTGGCGGCGCTACGCCGACCTGCTGCCGCACGTCCACTACTCGGGCATCGTCGGCTTCGACGACCCCTGGACGCGCCGGCTCGTCCTCAACGAGATCGACTTCCTCTTCCAGTGGGGCGACCACCGCGGCTTCCTCGAACTGGCGGAGACCGCGGTCAAGACCTGGACGGAGACCCTGGGCGAGGGCAACGAGCAGCTACAGGAGGCCATGCTCCACCTCGGCCGCGCTCTGCGCCTGCATGGGCGGTTCCAGGAGGCGTACAGTCATCACCTCCGAGTCCGCGACCTGCGCGCCCAAGCGCACGGTGTGGACGACGAACGCACGATCGAGGCGCAGCGCTTCGTGACGGTCGACCTTCGTTATCTGGGGCAGTTCCAGCAAGCTCTCGATGACGACAAGCGCTCCTTCGAGGCACTGCGCCGCATGTACGGCGAGGACGACCCGACGACGCTGCAGCAGGCTCATCTCTACGCCATCAGCCTTCGCCTCAACGGCGCCATTCAAGCGGCGTGCGATCTCGACCGGCAGACCTACCGGCACCTGATCAACATTTTCGGGGAGAACCACAGCCGGACCCTGTCGTCGCTGGCGGCGATCGCCGTGGACGAGATGGAGCTGGGCCACTTCGACGTGGCGAGGGAGCTCACGCGGCAGCACGCGCAGCGTCTCGAGTCCGCGTTCGGCAGCAGTTTCGCCGGCCTCGCCGAGAGCCTGACGTCGTTCTCCGTCATGGAGCGCAAGGCCGGTTACCACGAACGCGCGCTCGACCTCTCCACCGAGGCGCTCGAACGCTACAACGAGCGGTACGGGGGCTACCACCCCGGCTCGATCTCCGCCGCGCTGAACCACGCGGTGAACCTGCGCCAGGTCGGCAGGCTCGGCGATTCGATCCACCTCGCGCGCGTGACGGCGCAGAACTTCCTGCGGATGTTCGGTCCCGACCACCCCAACACGCCGAGCGCCAACGTCAATCTCGCGGTCGCGCTGCGGTTGAACGGGCAACTCGAAGAGGCCAAGAAGCTGGACGAGGCGGCGCTGGAGGTCCTGACCCGGGTTCTCGATGTCGATCATCCGCGCAGCATCGTCTGCGCGATCAACCTGGCGAGCGACCACTACGCGATCGGCGATTTCCACGAGGCCATGGAGAGGGACCGGAACACGCTGGAACGGGCACGACGCGTCCTCGGAGAGGAGCATCCCACCGCGCTCGCATGCTTGTTCAACCTCGGGCTCGATCTGCGCGCCATGGGCGAGGAGCAGGAGGCCGACGCGTTGACGGCGCGGGCCATCGACGGCATGCGCAGGGTGCACGGACCGCAGCATCCGGCCACCATGGCCGCGCAAGAGGGCACCCGTGCCGACTGCGATATATATCCGATTCCGGTCTGATCGGAAATCGAACAGGTGCCCGGGAAAAGTGGCCGCTTCGTGGCGGACCGCCTCTGGCTGGCGCCTGTTTCAATGCAGGCCCGGTTGGGTAGAGATAATCCCCGATGATTCGATTCCTCGTCGCTGAGGCATTTAGTTCTTGATCTGGACACAGGTAAGCTCCCCACGTATAGTAGGGGAGCAAATTTCTGTGTCCGCACGGATTGTTTGTCTTCGGTAATTGTCGGCGACCACGTGAGCGTCGCGGGAATCCAGCCGATCCGGCCGCCGAGGGATCGGGCTCGCGGACACCGCCGTCCTCTCTCACTGAGAACCGCCGCGATGCTCTGCAGGACGGAAGAGGGTAATGGGCGGTCAAGGAGACTGGGACAAGGCGTCTTGGCGCAAGAGCAGGCGATCTGGCTCGGATGGGACGGGATGCGTCTCCATTGCCGTTTCCCCCTCGTGCGGAGCCATCCGGGACACCAAGAACCCTCGCCGGACGACCATCGTCCTCCCCAGGTCCGTCTTACGCAGGATGCTGGAAGAGATCAAGAGCGGGGCGTTCGACTTGCGGTGATTGACGGCGGCACTGGTCGGAGGCGCGGCAGCCACCGGTGCCGCTCGCGCGGCCCGCTGCGGGATCCGCGCCCCCTCTTGCGTCTGCTCAGGCCTGGAAGGCGTCGGCCTTGACCGCGTCCATGAAGGTCCGCCAGGAGTCCATGGACAGCGACAGCCGCGGGCCTTCGGGGTCCTTGGAGTCGCGGATGGCGCGGGTGCGGCCGATCGACGCCACCTCTACGCACACCGCGAGGTCTGGGTCGCTGCTCCGGCTGCTCTTCCTCCAGACCGGCGCGGACGCTTTGCTATGGGTCATGAGTGAATGCTCCTTGTGAACTGTCGGCGTCGCCAGAGAAGTGCACGATGCAGTGCGCGGTGGCGCCTTGGTGGAAATTAACCTACCGTATGGACCGGGTATGCTTCGCCAATTCGCGCCTAAATCAAGAGCCATGCAATCAGCTAAATGGCGAGAAAATGTGATTTGCCTGAAGTCTGGCGTTAAAGCAAATATGTCCACCGAAGGGATGGCTTCCCGGGTTGCTGTGAGTGGCGCCCGGCGGCCGCGAACTCGTCGTCCTGTGCGTCCATGACCTGGTGGCCCGCCTCTCGACGTGGTTCCCGTAGGGGTCGTGTCGGCGCCTGCCGAGGATCGGGTCGACGACCTGCCGCGTGAGCGGCCGCCCACGGACCGTCACCAAGAGGTGTGGACGGTGTGATCTGCGTAACCGCGGGGTCGGGCAGCGAAGAGGGCCGCCGCCGGCATATTCCCAGGTAAAACAGTAGGTTTTATCGGAAAGCCGCCGCCCGGTGGACGTCCGTGCAGGTGGAGGCGGCTTTTTGGGGGGTTCACAGGGACGGATGCCGAGTGCATGCTGTGGGCATGAACGCAGCGGAGGTCCTGGTGGCGAGGCGCCACGTCGACCTCCTTCGCGTGTGCAGCGCGTCCTGTTGAGCCGTTCTTTCGTGCTCCGACGCCACTGATCGGCGAACACCCTCCACCACCGGCTGCCCTTCGGCGCCGGGCCCTTGCCGCCTTCCTTCCGCTGCCCCCTTCCGGAGGTGCCTCGTGTCCACCCATCTGCTCGATCCACCCCGCTCGGCGATTCCCGAAGCGGCGGCACGCCCCGCCGTCGCCGCCCGTTCCGGGGCCGTGCTCCTGTCCCTGCTGCGCCGGGCCCGAAAGGTCAGCGGACTCGTCGTCGTCCTCGCGCTGTGGGAGGCCGGCGCCCGCGCGGGCTGGCTCGGCAGCACGACCCCGCCGCTCAGCGACGTCGCCGTCCGCGGCTGGGAGATGGCGTCGTCGGGCGCGCTGTTCCAGAACCTCGGAGTCTCGCTGGGGCGGGTCCTGAAGGGCCTCGCGATCGGCCTGCCGGCGGGGCTCGTCCTCGGCCTGCTCTCCGGGCTGTTCAGGGTCAGCGAGGACGTCATCGACGCCCCGGTCCAGGCGGTCCGGATGCTTCCGCACCTCGCGCTGGTCCCGCTGTTCATCATCTGGTTCGGGATCGGTGAGACGTCCAAGGTCGGCCTGATCGCGGTCGGCGTCGTGTTCCCGCTCTACATCAACGTGTTCCACGGCATCCGGGGCGTGGACGAGCGGCTGGTCGAGTCGGCCCGCACCTGCGGGCTCGGCCGCCTCGGCCTCATCCGGAAGGTCATCCTCCCCGGGGCGCTCCCGCAGATCCTCGTCGGCCTGCGCCTGTCGCTCGGTGTCGCCTGGTTGACGCTCGTCGTCGTGGAGCAGTCCGCGACGGCCAGCGGCATCGGCTTCGTCATCAACCAGGCCACCCAGTTCCTGCAGATGGAGACCGTCTTCCTGGTTCTCGTGGTGTACGCGCTGCTCGGCGTGTCGACGGACCTGCTGGTGCGGCTCGTCGAGCGGCGCGCCCTGGCGTGGCGGCGTGGGCTGGTGGCGCGATGACGGCGACGGTTGCGGACGGCGTCCGCGTCCGCGGGCTCCGGCGGGTGTTCGGCGACCGCGCCGTCCTGGACGGCGTGGACCTCGACATCGCGCCCGGCGAGTTCGTCGCGCTGCTCGGCGCGAGCGGCTCCGGGAAGAGCACGCTGCTGCGCGCGCTGGCCGGGCTGGACGGCGAGGGGAGCGGCGAGATCGAGGTCCCCGGCAGGCGGGCCGTCGTCTATCAGGAGCACCGCCTGCTGCCCTGGGGCCGGGTGTGGGACAACGTCGTCCTGGGCCTGCGAGGACGCGACCTGCGCGAGCGGGCCGAGGCGGCCCTGGCCGAGGTCGGGCTGACGGCGCGCGCCGACGCGTGGCCGCTCACCCTGTCCGGCGGCGAGTCCCAGCGCGTCGCGCTGGCACGGGCGCTGGTGCGGACGCCCGACCTTCTCCTGCTCGACGAGCCGTTCGGGGCTCTGGACGCGCTCACCAGGCTCAACGCCCAGGCGCTCGTCGCCGACCTGTGGGCCGAGCACCGGCCGGCGGTCCTGCTGGTCACCCACGACGTCGAGGAGGCGCTCCTGCTCGCCGACCGCGCGCTGCTGCTCGCGGACGGCCGGATCGAACGGGAGTACGCCGTGGACCTTCCCCGGCCGCGGTCGCTGGACGATCCGAGGTTCATCGCGCTGCGGCGCGACCTGCTCGACGGGCTCGGCGTGCGAACCGTCCGCCAGGCCCCACCCACCGCCATTCAACCGACGAGCTCCGCTCGGCGGACCGTCCGCCAGCCCCCGCCCACCGCCATTCAACCGACGAGCTCCGCTCGGCGGACCGTTTGACCGCCAAGGAGGCATCATGACCGACCTGACCGCCGACGTGCTCGTCGCGGGCGGGGGCCCCGCCGGCGCGTGGGCCGCGATCAAGGCGGCGGAGGCCGGCGCCGACGTCGTCCTCGCCGACAAGGGCTACCTCGGGACGAGCGGCGCGACGGCGTCGGCGGGCACCGGGGTCTGGTACGTCGAGCCGGAGCCGGAGGCCCGGGAGGCGGCCATGGCCGGCCGCGAGGCGCTCGGCGGGTACCTCGCCGACCGCGGGTGGATGGCCCGCGTCCTCGACCAGACGTACGCGAACATGAACGAACTGGCCGAGATCTCCCGGTACCCGTTCCCGGTGGGCGGGGACGGCCGCCAGATCCGCCGCGGGCTGCAGGGCCCCGAGTACATGCGGCGGATGCGCGTGCGGGTCCGCCGGTCGGGGGTGCGGGTCCTCGACCACAGCCCGGTCACCGAGCTGCTCGCGGACGGCGCCGGGGCCGTCGCCGGCGCCGCCGGGTACCGCCTGCGCGACGACCGGCCGTTCCGGGTCCGGGCGGGCGCGGTCGTGCTCGCCACCGGCGGGTGCGCCTTCCTCAGCAGGGCGCTGGGCTGCGACGTCAACACCGGGGACGGCGCCCTGTTCGCGGCGGAGGCGGGCGCGGAGCTGTCCGGCATGGAGTTCTCCAACGCCTACGCGATCGCTCCGGCCTTCACGTCCGTGACCAAGACGGCGTTCTACTCGTTCGCCACCTTCTACCGCGCGGACGGGACGGTCCTGGAAGGCGCGGGCAGCCGGCGGGGACGATCGGTGATCGCCCGGACGCTGCTCAGCGAACCCGTCCTGTGCCGCATCGACCGGGCCACGCCCGAGGACCGGCGGGCGATGCGGCTGGCGCAGGCGAACTTCTTCCTCCCGTTCGACCGGCAGGGCATCGACCCGTTCACCGACCTGTTCCCCGTCACCCTGCTCGCCGAGGGGACCGTCCGCGGCACCGGCGGCATCCGGATCACCGGAGCCGACTGCTCCACCTCGGTGCCCGGCCTGTACGCGGCGGGGGACGCGGCCACCCGCGAGCTGATCTGCGGCGGCTTCACCGGCGGCGGAAGCCACAACGCCGCGTGGGCGATGTCGTCCGGCACCTGGGCCGGGCAGGGCGCCGCCCGGTACGCCGCCGCGCTGGGCGGACGGGCCGGAGCGCGGACCGTGCACGCCCTCGGCGAGGCGGGCGTCCGACCGGAGGGCCCGGCGGCCGGCGGCCACGCCGACTACGTCGCCGCCGTCCAGGCCGAGGTGCTGCCCTACGACAAGAACCTGCTGCGGCACGGCGGGCGCCTCGCCCCGGCCCTGGACACCCTGGACCGGACGTGGCGGCAGCTGCGCGGCACGCTGCGCGAGGAGGGCGCGGGGGTCGTCCGCGCGCGGTCGGCCGCCGCCATGACCGCGCACGCCCGCTGGATGTACCGCGCCGCGCTGACCCGCACCGAGACGCGGGGCATGCACAAGCGCCAGGACCTGCCCGACCAGGACCCGGCCCAGCACCGCCGGCTCCTCACCGGCGGCCTCGACGAGATCTGGACGCGTCCGGAGACCGGGGCGGTGGCGTCGTGATCGAGATCGTCTCGCGGGAGCGGTGCATCGCCTGCGACAAGTGCGTGGACGTGTGCCCGACGAACGTCTTCGACCGCGGCGCGGACGGCGTCCCGGTCGTCGCCCGGCAGAGCGACTGCCAGACCTGCTTCATGTGCGAGGCGTACTGCCCGGTCGACGCCCTGTTCGTCGACCCGCGCTCGCACGCGCTGCCCGAGCCTCCGGACGAGGCGGCGCTCGCCGCGGACGGGACGCTCGGCGCCTACCGCGCGCAGATCGGCTGGGGCCGCGGACGCACCCCCGGCGCCAGGCTCGCGATCGGCCCGTCGCTGGATTCCGCGGGCGCCCCCCTCACTTCCTGACCCCGACCCGACAGACCCCCTTGAAAGGCGACAACGTGAGATTCCCCCGAGTTCTGGCCGCCGGCCTCCTCGTCCTCGCCGCGACGGCGTGCGGCTCCTCCGAGGCCGACAGCGGCTCCGGGACGCTCCGCATCGGAGTGATCGGGTCGGGGGTCGGCAACAAGCTGACCCGCGCCGTCGGCTTCCTCGACCAGCGCGGCGAGCTGCTGCCGGAGCTGAAGGCCGCCGGCATCACCAAGATCAAGGTCGCGACGTTCCCGAACGGCCCCGACCTGAACCAGGCCCTCGCCGGCGGCTCCCTCGACATCGGCCAGTACGGCGACACCCCCGCCCTCATCGGCCGGGGGCAGGGCCTGCCCACCCGGCTGCTGTCGCTCAACTCCGTCCGCCTGGACGCCGCGATCGTCGCCCGGAAGGAGGGCGGGCCGGCGTCCCTCAAGGACCTGGAGGGCAAGCGGATCGGCGTCCAGACGGGCTCCTACATCCACCGCTACCTGCTCGGCGCCCTGGAGCAGGCCGGAGTGAAGCCGAAGGAGATCATCCACATGTACACGCCCGCGATCGTCGCGGCGCTGGAGAAGAACTCGATCGACGCGGGGGGCCTGGTCTCCGCCGACCAGGTCGCGCAGGAGCAGAAGGGCTACAAGTCGATCGACATCGCGTCCCGGGACCATCCGGACCTGCTCGGCACGTCCGTCACCGTCGTGACGGAGAAGTACCTGGCAGGACACAAGGACATCGTCCAGGTGTGGCAGAAGGCCGAGACCAAGGCCGCGCGGGCCGCCAAGGCCGACTGGCCCGGCTACACCGCCTACGTGGCCCGGACCGGCGGCTACGCCGCCGACGTCTCGGTCAGGACGACGCTGAAGGACCAGCTGCCCGACGAGCCCTTCCCGGCGGAGGGGCTGAAGCTGCTCGAAGGGACCAAGACGTTCCTCGTCCAGCAGGCGCTGATCAAGAAGGACTACACCCTCGAATCCTGGCTGGCGCCCGGGGCCAGGCCGTGACCCCGCCGGACACCGACGTCCTCGTCCTCGGCGGCGGGCCCGCCGGGGCGTGGGCGGCGCTCGCCGCCGCCGGCGCAGGGGCCAGGGTCGTCCTCGCGGACAAGGGTTACTGCGGCACCAGCGGGCCGACCGCGTCGGGCGGCAACAACCTCTGGCACATCCCGCCGGACGGGGAGGCGCGGGCACGGGCGGTCGACGGGCGCTTCGAGCAGAGCGGCCGGCTCGCCGACCGCCGCACCATGGCGCGCGTCCTGGACGAGACCTACCGCCGGGTCGACGACCTCGCCTCCTTCGGATACCCGTTCCCCGTCGACGAGGACGGCGTCGAGCGGCGGGGCAGCCTCCAGGGGCCCGAGTACATGAAGCGGATGCGGCGCCGGGTGCACAGGTCGGGCGTGACGATCCTCGACCACCACCCCGCGCTGCGGCTGCTCGTGGACGACTGGGGCGTCGCGGCCGGCGCGTCCGGCATCGCCCGCCAGAAGGGCGGCGAGACCTGGACCGTCCGCGCGGGCGCGGTCGTCCTCGCCACCGGAGGCTGCGCGTTCCTGTCCGGCGCGTTCGGCACCAACGTCGACACCGGGGACGGGCACCTGATGGCCGCCGAACTGGGCGCCGAGCTGTCGGGCATGGAGTTCTCCAGCGCCTACGCGTTCTCCCCGGCGCACGGTTCGCACACCAAGGGCCTGATGATGCAGTTCGCGACGTACTACACCGAACGCGGCGCTCCGATCGACGTGCCGGATCCGCTCGGCGCCAGGATCCGCGTCGCGGAGCGGCTCGCGGCGGGGGAGAAGGTCTACGCGCGGCTGGACAAGGCGCCCCCGCAGCTCCACGAGGCGATGCGGCAAGCCCAGCCGAACTACTTCCTGCCCCTGCACAAGGCGGGGATCGACCCCTTCCGCGACCGGTACGAGCTGCGCATGGTGCTGGAGGGCACGGTCCGCGGGACGGGCGGCCTGCGGATCGTCGGCGACGACTGCGCGACGACCGTCCCCGGCCTGTACGCCGCCGGTGACGTCGCGACGCGGGAACTGGTGTCCGGCGCCGTCAGCGGGGGCGGCGCCTACAACGGGGCGTGGGCGATCTCGTCGGGCACCTGGGCCGGCCGCGGCGCCGCCGAATTCGCGGCGGGAAGGGCGCGTCCCCGCGCCGTCCCCGCCGGGCGCGCCGGCCTGCGCCCCGGACGGCTCGACGCGGCGACCGTCATCAGGGCCGTGCAGGACGAGATGCTGCCGCTCGACCGCAACCTCTTCAGGACGCGGGACGGGCTTCGCGCCTCCCTGGCCGCCCTCGACGCGCTGTGGGAGCGGATCACGTCCCAGGGCATCGCCGGGACCGGCCGCGAACGCCTCCGCGCGAGGTCGGCGGCGGCGATGACGGCGCACGCCCGGTGGAGCTACCGCGCCGCTCTGGCCCGTCCCGAGTCCCGGGGCATGCACCGGCTGGAGGGCCTTCCACAGCTGCCGCGGTACGAGCACCGGCGCCTCGTCGGCGGCCTGGACGAACCGTGGACGGCCGCGGAGCCCGAGGAGGCGCCGGCATGATCGAGGTGGTGAGCGCGGGGCGCTGCGTGAGGTGCGACGTGTGCGTCAAGGTGTGCCCGACGGACGTGTTCGACCGCGGTCCGGACGGCGTTCCGGTCATCGCCCGGCAGAGCGACTGCCAGACGTGCTTCATGTGCGAGGCCCACTGCCCGACGGACGCCCTCTACGTCGCGCCGTTCACGGGCCCGGCCCCGGCGGGCTCGCCCCACACCGACGAGGACGCGTTGGCCGACGCGTTCGGCGACTACCGGCGCATCGTCGGCTGGGGCCGCGGCCGCACGCCGGGCAGCCGCGCGGACCGCAACCACGTCTTCACCGAACGCCTCAGCCCCCGACCTCCGCGTGCGGCCCCTGCATGAGGCCGACCGGCCACAGGCCGGGTGGTCGGCCGCGAACTCCCGGGCCGGGGGTTCGCGGCCGGCGGCGTCCTCTAGCGCGTGGCGACCGGATCGTCGTCCTTGGCAAGGGTGAGGAAGAAGTCGCGGACGTCCTCGGCGAACAGCTCCGGCACCTCCATCGCGGCGAAGTGGCCGCCGCGTTCGAACTCCGACCAGTGCCTGATGTCGTACAGCCGCTCGGCCAGCGGCCGCACCGACTGCGTGATGTCGTGCGGGAGGACCGCCACGCCGACGGGCACCCGGCACGGCTCGGTGCGCCGCGGGGCGTCGTGGTGCAGCCGCGCCGAGGAGGCCGCGGTGGCGGTCAGCCAGTACAGCGAGATGTCGGTGAGCATCCGGTCGTCGCCGAGCTGCGAGCGAGGGTCCGTCCACTCCGCGAAGCGCTCGGCGATCCAGGCCAGCTGGCCGACCGGCGAGTCGGTCAGCGCGTAGCCGATGGTCTGCGGGGTGAGGGCCTGCAGCGCCTGGAAGGGCGGACGGTTCGCCATCAGCTGCTTGACCTTGGCCAGCCGGGCCTCGTCGGCCTCGGACAGTTCGATGCCGGCGTCCGGGGCCGGCCGGGTCGGCAGGTAGTTGACGTGCACGCCGACGACCCGCTCGGGCGCGACGGCGCCGAGCGCCAGGGAGATGCCCGACCCGAAGTCGCCGCCCTGCGCGCCGTAGCGTTCGTATCCCAGACGGCGCATCAGCCCGGCCCAGGCCCGGGCGATCCTGACGACGTCCCAGCCGCGCTCGTGGGTCGGGCCGGAGAAGCCGAACCCGGGAATGGACGGGATCACCAGGTGGAAGTCGCGGGACAGCGGCTCGACCACGTCGAGGAACTCCAGGAACGAGCCCGGCCAGCCGTGGGTGAGGACCAGCGCGAGCGCGTCCGGCCTCGGCGACCGGACGTGCACGAAATGGATGTTCTGGCCCTCGATCTCGGTGGTGAAGTGCGGGAGCTCGTTGAGCCGCGCCTCGTGCTCGCGCCAGTCGTAGCCGGTGCGCCAGTGCTCGGCCAGTTCCTTGAGCCGCGCCAGCGGGAAGCCGTAGTCCCACCCGGCGTCGGCGACCTCGTTGGGCCAGCGGGTGCGGGCGAGCCGGTCGGCCAGATCGTCGAGGTCGGCCTGCGGGATGTCGATGCGGAACGGCTTGATCATGCTCTGACTCCAGAGATCGCCACTTCGTTGGCATGGCCAATGTTGGTGAGGCCAACCCTATCCCAACTCGTTGGCCGTGCCAACAATGAAGGAGGGCGACGTGGGTGGGGGACAGGGCGCGATCGACCGCGGCCCGAGGTGCGCCCTCCGCTCGGGATTTCGATAATGGCGCGAACCTTTCCCCTGCGGGCGGCCGTCAGACAAACGCGTGTTTCTTCAGTGTCCGTCCGTTATCGTCTCTTCTCGGAGCTCCCCGTGACCAAAACGATCGCGATCCGCCTGGCCGTGAGCGGCCTGCTCCTCATCGGCGCCGCCGCGTGCGACGGCGACGGCGACGGCGGGAAGGCGGCGGCCGGCTCGTCCTCCGCGCCCGCACCGGGCACGCCCTCCGCGGGCACGACCGATGCCGCGCCGCCCTCCGCGCCGCCGCCCACGAGCGCTCGGCCGGCGCCGCCGCGGGCGACGCCGTCCGACCCCAAGGTCACCAACAGCAAGCAGATCGTGATGATCGATCCGGACGGCAAGCGCTACACGTTCACGACGATGGCGCAGATGGCCGCGGGCATGCGCGTCACCATGGGCGAGAACGCTCCGTCGGACTTCTGCGAGAAGTCCTACCGGCAGGGTGTGGAGGGAGGCGGGTCGTTCCCGGCGGGACGCGATGCCTTTCTGGCCGCCTGCCGAGAGGGATGGCGCAAGACCGAACGCTGGATGCGGCAGCGGTAGCGACCGGGCGAGACGCAGCGGTGTTCGACGCGTTCATGACCGCCGGCCCGAAGGTCCGGCAGGGTCCCGCGGACTGGACGCCGCCCCGTCCGGCGCCTCTGTGATCTTGTCGAGCACGGTGGTGTAGAGGTTCCGCCTGTCCGGGCGCGCCCTACCGGCGGCGTGCCTGAGCGCGGGGATCGCCGGTGCCCCGAGGAGGACGAGCCCGTCGGAAACGGCCCTCCGGACGGCCGGGTGGGAGTGCGTGAGCAGGCCGACCAGTGCTGGGACGGCCGGCTTCCACGCCGCGTGGCACAAGGTCTTGACCGCCGAGCGCACGATGTCCGGTTGCCTGTCGTCCAGCAGCAGCACGGTGTGTTCGAGGTAGTCCTCGCGATCCATCACCTTTCGGGAGATCCGGTGGGCGTGCAGCCGGACCCTGGCCTCGGGATGGCCGAGCGACTCGGCCAGGAGCTCCCTGAACTCGGGATCGGGATCCGCGGGCCGGTCCGCGCCGTGCCGGCGCGTGCGTGCGGGGTCGTCGTCGTGACGCTCGGCGAGCAGGGTCAGCGCCCGGCGGATCTGCTCGGGGCCGCCCGTACGGGCCAGCCGGAACAGTTCCGCCCGGGTCGGCCGTCGCCCGGCCTCCGGGACGGGCGGTCGGCTCCGGAGCGCCGAGAGGGCGGCGGAGTCCCGCTCGGCCGCTCCGGGACGGCGCAGCGGCTCGTCCACCAACACGAGCTTGTCCGCGAGGTCGTGGCGTCCCTCCTCGCGGAGGCGCCGGTGCGCCCGCGCCAGCGCGGGGGTGCGCAGCAGCGCGACGCCGGAGATGAGATCGAGCAGGCCCCAGTCCCCGTTGTCGAGCCGGCCGGACAGGGCCTCGGCCAGGACGTCGGGGTCCGCCTTGCGCAATGCTCGGCCGGCTGACGTGTGGAGAGAGGGTCCGCCGTGCTCCCACCATGCCGCCAGCAGCGGGATGAACCGGTCCACGTCGGGCGGGTCCAGATGGGAGGCGACGCGGGCGATCCGTTCGCGAACCGCTTCGCCGCCGGAGCCGCGGTCTCCGGCCCGGCGCAGTTCTGTCTCGTTCATGAGCGTCAGGGCCTGCGCGAGATCGCCGGAGACGGCGAGGTCGACCCGGCCGTCGAGGAAGGCATGCAGCACCGCGAGCCGGAACTCGGGTTCGGGCCAGCCCAGCATGGCGCGGGCCGCGGCTTCGCGTCGATCCCGCTCGGGCTCTTCCAGCAGCCTCAGGAGGCGCTCACGCAGAACCGCCGAACGGGGCTGGTCCCGATCACCGGGACCGGCCGCGCGGTCCGACGCGGACCGGCGGGCGTCCTCCGCGATGGTCCACGTCGGTGCGTCGAGGGGCTGCAACTCGACCATCCAGTCCAGCAGAGGTCCGCGCACCCCCGTGCCGGCTTCGACGAACACGTCGATCAGTGCGCGGAGCCGGTCCCGCGAACCGATCGGGCGGTCGTCGAGGTCGACGGGCCGGTCCGCGACGCGGAATCGCCGGAGGCCGTCGTGAGTGCGGGCGGCCGCGGAAAGAGCGTCCCGCCACCGGCCCACGGCGGGAGGCTCGGACGTCTCGGCGCGATCGCTCGCCGGTCCTGCCAGCCCGAATGCCTCCCGCAACACCTCCGCCTCCGCCAGCCACGGGTTCGCGCCCGCGCGGGCGGCGGCCAGCGCCCGCCCGAGATCGGTGCGGGTCAGCACCGCGCCGCACCGGCGCAGCAGCACCAGCAGGGACCGGCCTCCCACGGCCTCCGGCGGCAGCGCTCGAATCCGTGCGGCGATGTCGAACCCGCTGGTGGACGGCAACCGCCCGACCGTGTCCTCAAGCAGCGCGAGAAGGCGGTCGCGATGAGCGTCGCCGATCTCGGCCAGCCCCGCCACGAGCGTCCTTGCCGACCGGGAGAAGGCCTCCGTCTCACCGGCCGTCCACGGTGGGGGGCAGAGCCGCAACGCGAGCCGCAGGACGCGGCCGCGCTGTTCCGGCTCCTCGGCGGCCAGTTCCAGCCAGCGTTCCAGCATCGGCCGGAGCCGGCTCAGCCGTTCGGCGGTCAGCTCGGCGGAATCCCGGTCGAACCCTTCGGCGAGGCGCCGTGCGATCTCGGTGTTCCAGCCGCGATCAGCCAGGGCGTCGATCTCGGCGTCCGGCCGGGCGGCCCGCGGTCCCTGCCGACGGCTCGGCGGCGTGATGCCGTGGGCCGCCATCCGGTCCGCCAGCTCCGCGGCCGTACCCGACCCGAGGGTGAGCCGGCGTGCGGCGACGAGCGAGAGCAGGGCCGCCCCGGCCGGCGACCCCTGGTCGGCCAGAGCGCCGACCGCACGGGCGGACAGCGCGCCGTCGAGTCCCGCCAGCAGGAGGGCACGGGTGCGGTCGTCGGCGGCGCGGTCGGCCGCGGCGACGACGGTCGCGGCGTAGGCGTCGCCGAGGATCGTCCGCAGTGCCGCGACGAGCGCGCTTTGCAGCCCGGGGTTGTCGTGCCTTCCAAGCCAGAACAGCAGCTTCGGCACTGCCACGGGGGCCCCGGCATGGACCAGCGCGTTCGCGGCGGTCTTCTTGACGTTCATGTTGGGGTGGTCGAGGCAGGCGGCGATCGCCGCCGCCGCCCAGCACGCGCGCGCGTGCCCGAGCGCGAGCAGCGCCTGTCGCGCGGTCTGCGCATCGGAGGCTGCGGTGAGGGGGATCAGGCTCGCCGAGAGTGCCTGCGCGTCCTCGCCGTCGGCGTCGCGGGCGAGGAGCGCGATCACGTGCTTGCGGACATGGCGGTCACGGTGGCGCAGCAGCGGATGCACCCGTGCCCTGATCCCGCGATGGGAGGTCTGCAGGAGCAGGCTGAGCAGCACCATCTGTTCGGCCGCCGTCAGGTCAGGGCGGTCCAGCAGATCGAGCGCGATGCCGGCGACGAGCGCGTCGCCCGCCTCCCGCGCGTCCGCGGCGTCCAGAAGACAGCGCGGCCTGATCCTTCCTCTTTCGTGGAGGCGGCCGCCGAGGTCGCGAACGGCCGCGACGACCTCCTGCGGCACCGTCGGCTCGCTCGCATCTCCGGACGCGTCCGGCGCCCAGGATGCCGCGAGATCGGCCACCACCCGCAGCAGAAGGTCGGCGATGGCCGGCACGGTCTCGGAGCCGGCGTTGCGAGCCAGCCTGCACAGGGCGTCGACCGGCTTCTCCGGGTCCAGGCCCGCGCGGAGAAACGCCAGTTCCCGTTCGTCCGGGCCGCCGAGATCTGCGGCGATCCGGACCGGCAGATCCCGCGGGTCGAGCCGGACCAGGATCGACCTCCGCTGGTCGGGGTCCTCGGTGAGATGCCACAGCACCTCCAGGGCACGGTGGCGTACGGGCCGCAGGTGGGGCGCCACCGCGCCGCTGCCGTCGGGTCCGTCCAGGCCCAGACCGTCTCGCAGGGCGGTGACCGTCCGGGCTCCGCCCACGGCTTCGAGGGCCTCCACCGCTGCGGCGGGCGACCGCGGCAGCGCGGCGATGACGGCCTCTTCGGCGGCCGTATGGCGCAGCGCGCGGATCGCCCTCAGGAACGGCCGGGCATCCGGCGCGGAGCGCAGCAGGTCAGTGACCTTCTCACCCACCGGCAGGTCTCCGGCGCCCTGAGCGGCCAGAGCGACCAGGAGCTCCAGCCGGCGCGGCCAGTGCGGATCGTCCGCATCCGCCCCCATCAGCTCCTTGAGCGTCTCCTGCCGGGACGTGAACAGGATGGTGGCGACCTCGCCCGCGGGCACCGAGTGGTCGGCGACGGCCAAGCGCACGATCGCCGGGACGGCGCCGCCCGCCGGGAAGTGCCCACGCCGGTGCAGCCCGCGCAGGCATCGCGTGACCGGCCCGGCGAGCAGGAGCGGGTCGGTGGCGGCGATGCTCACGAGATCGCCGATGTCGTCGCGGGTCGCGAGGTCTCCGAGCAGCTCCAGCGCCCGCTGACGGAGCCCCGGCGGCCGGCCTCGGTCGGCGGCGATGTCGCGGAGCAGGTCCTGGTGCCCATGGCGGGCCGCGGCTTCGATCGCCGCGGCGGCCACCGCGGGGACGGCGCCGCCTGGCCCGGCTTCGAGGAACCGGTAGAGGTGCTCCTGCGGGAGCGGATCCAACGCGGCCCAGGGCTCGGCCAGCTCACGCAGCGCCGCCGGGGCAACGCCGGCCGCGGCAGTGCCCGCCGCGGGTTCCCCGGCGATCGACCCGGTGAGCCCCACCACGAGGGTCCGGGCCCGCTCCGGTGCCAGCAGCCCCGCGTGCAGGGCCTCGCGCGTGACCCGCAGAGCCTCCGACCGCAGCACGGGATCGAGCCGCCCCATCAACTCTTGGACGAGGAGCTCGGGTTCGTCGACGTCGGTCACGCCGATCCCGCGGACGGCCTGGTAGAGCAGTTCGCCCGGGGGCTCGTCCCGCACGGTCTCCGGCCGGTCGGCGATCTCGGCGGTCAGCCAGGCGATCTGGATCCGCACCGGCGGATCCGCCTCCCGCCACCGCGGCCAGGGCCGGTGCCGGAGGTGGGAGCGCAAGCGCAGATGAAGGCGCGCCATGGCCAAGGACGCCTCCGGCGAACCGTCGAGCGTTCCCGGCAACGACGCCGCGAACTCGGCCAGTTCGGAACGGTCCTCATCTCGTCTCGCCTCAAGGCGTTCGGCAAGGCTCACGAGGCCAAGGCCCCGCAGGCGTGCGTCCTCGTGCCGGACAAGGAGCCGCAAGGTGGCGGGCGGGCACCGCGACGGATCGAGCGCGGCTGCGACCCCGTCCGCGGCGGCGCAGCGTACGGCGGTGAGGACCGGGTCGTCGACCGACGTCATGCGCTCTCAACTCCAGCAGATCACGGATGCGCGCCCAGCGTAGCGAGCGCTCCGCGCCGCTCCCCGGCGGGTTCCGGGCGCCGCGGCGCGGCCCGTCCGGCCCCTTCCTGAGCCAGCAACGGGCGATCCGTCGACAAAGACCTCGTGTAAAAGCTGTGATCAACGATGACCGCTGCGCAGAATGGCCCCAGCTCAGGCACGTGAAGACGCGGGCGCCGCGCTGCGGGCGCTGCCACCGGACGACCGCCGTCACCAGGCTCGTCCTCGAAAAGACGATGATGTTCGACGAACCTGGGGCAGGTGGGATGTCCGGCACGGGACTCAGGACGCTCAGAGCCGCCGATCCGGAACGGGTCGGGCCGTACCGGCTGCTGGCGCGGCTGGGAGCGGGCGGGATGGGGCAGGTCTACCTGGGCCGGTCCCAGGGCCGGCGGCTGGTGGCGGTCAAGGTCGTCCACCCTCACTTCGCCGACGACGCGGTGTTCCGGCGCCGGTTCACGAAGGAGATCGCGGCGGCACGCCGCATCAAGGGCTTCTACACCGCGCAGGTGATCGACGCCGATGCCGACGCCGACCCGCCGTGGCTGGTCACGGAGTACATAGCCGGGCCGTCGCTGCAGGACGCCGTCGAGGAGAACGGCGCGCTGCCCGAGATCTCGGTGGCGGCGCTTGGCGCGGGGCTCGCCGAAGGGCTGCGGGCGGTCCACGAGCAGAACGTGATCCACCGGGACCTCAAGCCGGGGAACGTCCTGCTGGCCCAGGACGGGCCGCGGATCATCGACTTCGGCATCGCGCGCGCGATGGACGCGCCCACCCAGAGCCTGACCCTGGTGGGCACACCCGGGTACATGTCGCCCGAACAGTTCCTGGGCGGCGACCTCGAACCGGCCAGCGACGTGTTCTGCCTGGCCGCCGTGCTGGCCTTCGCCGCGACCGGCCGCCATCCCTTCGGCGAAGGGCCGCCCGAGGCCCTCGGCTACCGGGTCCGCCACCAGAACCCGGACCTGGCCGACGTCCCGGCATCGCTGAGACCGCTGATCGAGGCCGGTCTGGAGAAGGACCCGCGCGGCCGGCCGGCGACCGGAGAGTTCCTGGACCGTTGCTCCGCGCTCGTCGCGGACGAGGGCATGCCCCTGCCGGAGACGTTCACCACCATGATCGCCTCGCGGGTGGCCGAGACCGAGGTCTTCACGAGGAAGGGCGGCACGGGCGAACGCGGAGCGCTCCCTTCGCAGGACGGGCAGGATCAGCCGCCCGCGGACCAGCGCCCATCGCCGCCGGTGCGGGCGGAGCGTCGGCGAGTGCGTCCACCGGCCAAGCAGGCCGCGGCGGTCATGGCCGGGGTCGCGGGCGTCGTGCTCGTCGCCGTGCTCATCGTCGTCGCCGGCAACGGAGACTCCGAGGGGTCGAACAACGCCGGCGCCGCGTCGGCCTCGCCGAAGAGCCGCTCGACCGGCCTCACCGGCGAGGGAAGCAGCATCCGGCCGAGTCCGACCCCCGACAAGACCTGGAAGGCGTTCGACGCCATCTCGGTCAACGACTGCTTGGGCACGTCCGGGGACCCCTGGAACCCCGGCGGGTGGCTCGGGGGCATGCCCCGCGCCGTCTCCTGCGGGGAGAGCGACGCCTACCTGAGGGTCACCGGGGTGGAGAAGACCAGCAGTGCGTGCAACGCCAAGCCGCTCAACGGAGAGTCGTACTGGGAGTCCCCGGCCCACGACGGCGAAAGAATCTATCTCTGCGTGGAACGGCGGTTCAGGGGCGGCGAGTGCTTCCTGGGCCAGAAGGGCAGCAAACCGGGTCTGGCGGCCATCAGCGGCTACGGCTTGATGACCTCGTGGAGATGCGGCAGGAGCGGCCTTCCGAAGGAATACGGCCGCGTGCTCCGGTTCACCGGCTACCACAAGAACCGGTGCCCCCGCGGCTCGCTGACATGGGATTTCCGGCGAGGCGTCCTCTGCGCCAAGGTCGTCTGACGCGAGGATCGCGGTCCGGGCCGGGGGAGTGGAGCGGCCGGCTGTCGGTGCCGTCGCGTTTAATCGAGGCGTGGACGTTGGAGAGCGCATCGCCGAGCTGACCGCCCAGGTCAAGCGACTGAACGATCTGTACTACGGCGCCGGCGACAGCCCGCTGCCGGACGCCGACTACGACGCGTTGAAGGACGAGCTGGCGGCGCTGGTCGCCGAGCACCCCGAACTGGAGCCCGCCGACAGCCCCCTCGGCAAGGTCAACGCGCCCGCGGAGCTGACCGGTCCGACCGTGCGCCACGCGCGCCCCATGCTGTCGCTGGCCAAGGCGACGAGCGAGGAGCAGATCCGCACGTTCTGCGAACGGTTCGTCGGCCAGGTCTTCCGCGTGTCGGAGAAGCTCGACGGGCTCTCGCTCAGCGTCGTCTACACCGACGGGAGGCTCGACTACGTCGCCACGCGCGGCACCGGCGCGGTCGGCGAACTGGTGACCGAGAAGGTGCGCCACGTGATTCCGGGCCTGCCGACCGAGATCGAGGAGCCCGGGCGCGTGGAGGTCCGCGGCGAGGCGGTGATGCTGCGGTCGGTCTGGACGGCCTACAACGAGGCGCACCCGGAGCGGATCCTGACCAACCCGCGGTCGGGAGCCGCCGGAACGCTGGTGCTGAAGGACCCCGAAGCGGCCGTGAAGGCCAAGCGGGTGCTGAGGTTCTTCGCGTTCGGCGCCGACCGCGACGGCGACGCGATCGACGTCCCGGCGGGCTTCGAGTCGGTCGCCCAGTACGTGGGCGCCGGCGCCGAAGAGGTCATCGACGCGATCCATGAGATCGGCGGCCGCCGCGACGACCTCGACTACGACATCGACGGCGCGGTCGTGCGGCTCCACGAGCCGGCGGCGTTCGACGCCGCGGGCTTCAACAGCGCCGAGCCGCGCGGAGCGATCGCGTTCAAGTACCCGCCGGAGGAGAAGCTGACGACGCTGCTGGCGGTCCAGTGGCCGGTCGGCAAGATCGGCCGCGTCCCGCCGCGCGCGAAGGTGGCGCCGGTGTTCGTCGGCGGCGTGACGGTGGAGAACATCACCCTGCACAACCCCCGGCTGATCCGCGAGCGCGATCTGCGGATCGGCGACACGGTGGCGGTCGTGCGGCGCGGCGACGTGATCCCGTTCGCGGGCCGCTCGCTGCCGGAGAGGCGCGACGGGAGCGAGGTCGAGATCGTCCCGCCGACGCGCTGCCCGTCGTGCGACTCCGAACTGGAGGTCCGCGGTACCGGCGAGGAGCGCTGGTGCGTGAACCTGCAGTGCCCCGCGCAGGCGACGCGGCGGCTGATGCACTGGGCGTCGCGCCAGGCGGCCGACATGGAGGGCGTCGGCGATGTCTGGATCGAGAAGCTCGCCGAGGACGGCGTGCTCAAACGCCGCAGCGACTTCTACGACCTGACGGTCGAGCAGCTGCTCGGCTACGAGCGGATGGGCGAGGTCAGCGCCCAGAACATGGTCGACTCGATCGCGTCCTCCAAGAAGGTCGGGCTGCGGCGCGCGTTGATCGGGCTGGCGATCCCGATGGCCTCCGAGGGCACGGCCAAGCGCCTGTGCCTGGCCGGCTACGAGCGCATCGAGGACGTCGCGGCGGCGACGGCCGAGGACCTGGTGGCGATCCGCGACATCGGACCGAAGGCGGCCGAGAGCATCGTGGCCTTCTTCGCCCGTCCCGAGGTCCGGGAAGAGATCGCCGCGCTGCGCGAGCGCGGCGTGGACCTCGACGTGCTGCCCGAGGACCGGCCCCTCGACGCGGCCGCCGCGGGCGACTCGCCCCTCAAGGGAAAGTCGGTCGTCATCACCGGCGCGTTCACCGACCCCCGCTCCGGCGCGAAGATCAGCCGTCCGGACGTCACGCGCCTGGTCGAGCAGGCGGCCGCGACGACCGCGTCGTCGGTCTCGGCCAGCACCGACTACCTGCTCGCCGGAGCCAACGTCGGAGCCGCCAAGACCGGCAAAGCCGAGAAGCTCGGCGTCACCGTCGTCCACCAGGACGAACTGTGGCGCTGGCTGGCCCAAGCCGGCGTCGTCTGAACCCATCCGGCTCCCGGAGCACCCCCGGTCGGGAGCACCGAGGGCCGCCAGTCCTTCAACGTCATCGCCACGCCAGAGCTGCTGGACCTGCTGCGCTCGGCCGAGCACCTGCGCTCCGCCACGGACCGCGCCGTCGCGCTGTGCGCCACCTACGGCGCCGCCAGGACCAGCCGGTGGGAGCCTGCCCTCCCGCCCCCGACCGGGGGACATGACCACCGTGCGGCGGGTGGCGTTCGGGCTGCGCACCTTCCTGCAGTGGCGCCGCACCGGCGACACCGGCTTCCGTGGGGGCGGCCTGGCCGAGGGGACCGTGCAATGGTGGGCCAGGGTGCTGTTCATCGGCGCGCTGCTCGTCGGTGCCGCGGGCCCGATCGCTGCGCTGGCCGGGATCCCCGCCTCCGCCGGCCCTGGAGCACACCGCCGTCCACGCGGCCGGGACCGCCCAGGCCCTCGCGGGCGTGGCGGGCGCGCTGGCCGGCACCTCCATCTTCACCACGGTGATCGCCACCGCTGCCGGGCTGGCCGCGATGGTTCCCAACGCGATCGCGCTGTTCGGCCTCGTCCTGACCGTGGTGGCCGTGCAGATGCAGGTCCGCGCTGTCGAAGAGCCGTACCTGCTGCACGCCCACGGCGATGCTTACGCCGCCTATGCCGCAGAGGTCGGTTGGTTCCTGCCCGGCGTCGGACGCCTCACCTCGTCCCGAGGCGCACAGCGGTGACGCATGCCGCCACCCAAGAGCTGGCGAGAGAGGAACCGGATGCGGTCGACGAGCCCGGCGGCCATCCCGGCGCGCCCTCGACTCGTGAGGGCGCGCCGGGGTTCTCATCGCGGTTCGGGTGCGCTGGTCATGGGGAGGGCGCGTCCACGGGCGACGCCTCCTCGGCGGATTCGTGCAGGCTGATGACCTGGTTGGGGCACATCAGGGCAGCCCGGCGGACGTTCTCGTGCAGATTCCCGGGAGGGGACTCGGCGAGGAGCACGACGGTTCCGTCCTCGTCGGACTGGTCGAAGACCTCCGGCGCGTACAGGGCGCACTGCCCCGCGCCGAGGCAGCGGTCGTGATCGGCGACGATCCGCACGGCGGTCACTGCTCCCAGCTCACCGGGAGACGGTGGACGCCGTAGACGAACATGTCGTGCCGCATGGGCACCTCCTCGGGCGGCACCGCGAGGCGCAGGCCGGGCAGCCCGTCGAACAGGGCGGTGAGGGCCATGCGCATCTCCACGCGGGCCAGTTGCTGCCCGAGGCACTGGTGGATGCCGTGGCCGAACGCCACATGCTGGGACGGCGGCCGCGTGACGTCCAGCTCGTCGGGATCCTCGAAGTGCTCGGGGTCGCGGTTGGCGGCGGGCAGCGACAGGACGACGGTCTGCCCGGCGCGCACCGGGTGCCCGTGGATCTCGACGTCCTCCTTGGCGACCCGGACGACGCCGAACTGGACGATGCTCAGGTAGCGCAGCAGCTCCTCGACCGCGGGGCCGGCCGCTTGGGGGCCGGCGCGGAACGCGTCCAACTGGCCGGGACGGGTGAGCAGGGTGAGGGTGCCCAGCGCCAGCATGTTGGCGGTGGTCTCGTGCCCGGCGACCAGCAGCAGCCGGCCGATGCCGCTGAGCTCAGCGTCGCTCAGCCGGGCTCCCGAGGTGATCAGCGAGCCCAGCAGCGCGTCGTCCGGGCTGCGCCGTTTGGCGGCCACCAGTTCCCGCATGTAGTCCAGCAGCGCGTCCCTGGCCTCCGCCACCCGCCGGGTGTCCGCGGTGACGCTGAGCAGGGCGGCCGACCAGGCGTGGAAGCGGGCGCGGTCGGCGTAGGGCACGCCGAGCAGCTCGCAGATCACCAGGGACGGGATCGGCAGGGTGTACGCCGGAACCAGGTCGGCGGGCGGGCCGGCGGCGCGCAGGGCGTCGAGGTGGTCGGCGACGATCCGCTCGACGCGGGGCCCGAGGGCCTGCATCCGGCGGGTGGTGAAGAACGGCGTGAGCAGCCGCCGGTAACGGGTGTGCTCCGGCCGGTCCATGAACAGCAGCGAACCGGCTCGGTCCTCGGGCCGGAAGGCGGGCCGCCTGATCGGCGAGGAGGCCTGCGCCCGGTCGGCGCTGAACCGCTCGTCGGCCAGGATCTCGCGCACGTCCTGGTGCCGGGTGAGCAGCAGGCCGGTCGCGCCGTCGGGGAACGACAGCGGGGAGACGGGCGACTCGCCGCGGAGCAGGCCGAGCTCCGGTGGCGGGTCGAGCGGGTCGTCGCGCCGCGTGGGAAGCGGGGCGGGGCGGGAGGCGGGGGGCTGCGGAGCGCGCATGGGACGAGATCCCTTCCTCGGAGACTCGCGCTGTGCCGCTCCCGGCGGGACGGCTTGAGCGGGCTCGCCGGAGGAGACGGCATCCGCCTCGAAAGTAGAACGGATCCGTTCTATACGCGAGGTTCCGGCGGGTTGGGGACGTCCAGCAGGGGGCGCAGGATGCCGTCCACAAACCGGTCGACCAGGTCGCGGCCGGGAGGTTCGTCCTGCATCAGCACATGCCCCAGGATGACCGCGAAGGGCAGGTCGGCCAGCAGCCCGGCGTCCACCCGTCCGGGGATCTCGCCGCGTTCGCGGGCCCGGTCGAGCGCCGCCTCGATGGAGCGCCGCACGGGATCGGCCAGCCGTTCGCGGCGCAGCCGGGCTAGCTCGGCGTCCCGGCGGCTGCCCTCCAGCAGCGCGATGACCAGCCCGCGGTCCAGGCTCGACCAGCTGGCGACGTAGGCCATGAGCAGCTGGCGTATGTCCTCGGTGAACGAGCCCGCGTCCCGTCCGGACACCACGGGCCGGTAGCGCTCCATCGCGGCCATCACCAGATGGGCCTTGGTGGGCCAGCGCTGGTACAGCGTCGCCTTGCCCACCCGCGCGCGCCTCGCCACCGAGTCCATGGTCAGCCGCTCGTACCCGACCTCCGAGAGCAGGGCGAGGACGGCGTCGAATAGTTCCGCGCGCCGTTCGGGCCTGCTCAGCGGCACCTTCCTCAGCCCGCTCCGCGCCGTCACGTCGTCCCGCATGCCGCCCGCCCTCCATGCCGGACCCAGAGTGCTCAACACCGTAAGCCAGCCGAAAGCGTCACGGCAGCCTTCAAGACGGAAAAGAACGGACGGCGAGCACTCTGCTTCACAACACACGTGTGACCGGCATGCGCGACAAGCCGCTCCAGCAGGCCAAGGCCGCTCCGAGCCGCCGGCGCAACGCCCTCACCTCTGTTTCGCCCGGCATTTCCCCTCGCCGTTGCCCAATGGATGGTGCCGGGCTGTATAGCGGGTGCTTTTCAACCAATGGCCGTTCATGCAAGTGCCGGCGGTGCGGAAGGCGATTCGTCGCTCCGATCCCGCGGGAACTGACATCACCACAGAAATGGAGAGGGCGGTTCATGTGCGCTCACCGTGCAACGCGAAGCGCCGCAGGCGCGACTGCGTTCAGCTGCCCGTGTCCAGCTCCTCGCCGAGCGCAGTGCTCCACCAGGCGGCGGTGTCGGGCGGGAGGATCGCGTTCGGGCCTTCCGTGCGGATCGGCTCGCTGCTCAGCAGGATCGAACCGCGGGCTGGTATCTGGACGCTACGGTCGCCGGTGTTCACCGCGCAAAGCATTCGAGGGCCGTCGGAATGACCGCTCCGTTCGAAGACCAGGCAACCCGGCGGCCCGTCCAGCCAGCGCAGCTCCCCGTCGCCCAGCGCGGAATGGTCGCGCCGGATACGGAGAGCCTTGCGGTAAAGGGTCAGCGTGGAAGCCTCGTCGTCCCACTGCGCCTCCACGGTGAGCGACTTCCACTCGGGCGGCGACGGCAGCCAGGCGCCGCCCGGTCCGAATCCGAAAGGGGGCTCGTTGCCAGACCACGGCAGCGGAACACGGCAACCGTCCCGTCCGCCCTTGAGACTCTCCAGCTGCGGATCGGTCAGCAGCTCGGCGGGGATGTCGAGCACCTCGGGCAGGCCGAGCTCCTCGCCCTGGTACACGTACGCCGAGCCGGGCAACGCCAGGGTGAGCAGCGCCGCCGCTCGCGCCCGCCGCCGTCCGAGCTCGTCGCCGCCATAGCGGGTGACATGCCGCTGGACGTCGTGGTTGGACAGCACCCAGGTGGTGGGCGCGCCGACTGAGCCGGTCGAGGCCAGGGACTTCTCGATCACCGAGCGCAGTTCACCGGCGTCCCAGTCGGTCCTCATGTAGTCGAAGTTGAACACCTGGTGCAGCTCGTCCGGGCGGACGTAGTTGGCCAGCCGATCGAGCGAGGGCGCCCACGCCTCCGCGACGCCGATCCGCTCCCCGGGATAGGAGTCGAGCAGCCGTCGCCAGCCTCGGTGGATGTCGTGCACGCCGTCCTGGTCGAAGTACGGCACCTTGCCGCGTCCCAGCAACCGCGACTGGGGCGCGTCACCGACGTCGGGCAACCCGGCCGCCTTGACCATGCCGTGCGCCACGTCGATGCGGAATCCGTTGGCGCCCAGGTCCAGCCAGAATCGCAGGACATCGTCGAACTCGGCGCGCACGTCCGGGTGCTCCCAGTTCAGGTCGGGCTGTTGCGGAGCGAACAGATGGAGGTACCACTGCCCGTCGGGCAGCCGGGTCCAGGCGGGACCGCCGAAGACCGACTCCCAGTCGTTGGGCGGCAGTTCGCCGGAGGCGCCTCGCCCCGGCCGGAAGACGTAGCGCGACCGCGCCGGCCCGGAGACCCCGGCGGCCAGCGCCTCCTGGAACCAGACATGCTGGTCGGAGGTGTGGTTCGGCACGATGTCAACGATGACCCGCAGCCCCAGCCGGTGCGCCTCCTCGATCAGTTCGACGGCGTCCGCGAGCCTGCCGAACGTCGGATCCACCGAGCGGTAGTCCGTGACGTCGTAGCCGCCGTCGACCATCGGCGATTCGTAGAACGGCGTGATCCACAAAGCGTCGACGCCGAGCGCGGCGAGATAGGGGAGCCGGCCGCGGATTCCGTCCAGGTCGCCGACTCCGTCCCCGTCGGCATCGGCGAAGCTGCGCACATAGACCTGGTATATGACCGCGTCACGCCACCAGCGCGTATCGCCCGCCGGGAAGCCGGAGAACTCCGCGGGGCGCGTCGGTGAAGGAGGGCTCGACGATGGATCCATACGAGGGACAGTCTGGAGATCGATTCGGTCCGCACCTGAGGTGACCCGTCGGACGCCCGGTGATCGACCGAGGAAACTCGCGCGTTCCGACGCGCGTGAGGAGCGAGTTTCTCAACGTTCGAGGGCCGCGGCCGCCGGGACGCAGGATGGGCCGCGGGCTCCTTGCCTCTACCGGTCCTCTGTGGACTGTCAGAAGTGGGAGCGTCTCGTTCCGAGCGTCCCGCGGGGTGCCTCATCAGAGCCACACCTCGAAAAAAACCAGACGAAAGGAGTCGGGCTTTTGCGCGGCTACTTTTTCCTCCTGCTCCAGTGCACCATGCTCGGTCTCGTCGTGCTCGTGCTGAACAACGTCGGGTTCGAAGTGATCGCGAACGCCGCCATGGGCATCTTCTCGTCGTGGGGCGGCTTCTTCGCCTTCCTCGCGGTCATGGCGGGGTTCTCCGGCGTCGTCTTCGCCTTCATGCGGAAGGTCGCCGCCTAACCGCGCTCCGGGCTTGACGCCTGGATGCGAGAACACGGAATGGGGTCCGCGCACTCAGGTGCGCGGCCCCGTTCTCTTGCCTCGTCCACCGGTGCGGCGGTGCGGTGGCGACGGGGCGGTCCGAGACGGATTGGTGTCACGGTCGCCTGTCGCGGACGGTTCGTCCATCAGGTGCGCGGTTCCGCGACGATGCGTTCAGGCGCGATTGCGTGAGCCACGGAACCCGGCACGATGACCCCCGTGAACGAGAACGATCTCTTTAATCTGGATGGCCGCCGGTTCGCGATGGTCAGCTCCACCGCGAGCCGCGTGGACCCTGACGCGCCCACGCGATTCGCCTACACCGAGGCCGGCGGCGTGGTGTGGGGCAGTTACGAAGGCGACACCGTGGTCCACGGACGGTTCGTGGGGGCCCGGCGCGGGGCCGAGGTCCGGCTGAACTACGTGCACCTGACCAAGGGGAGCGCGGACCCGGTGGCCGGGTCCAGCACGAACCGGATCGAGCTTCTGCAGGATGGCCGGATCCGCCTGGTGGAGGAGTTCCGGTTCGAGGGGGACGACACGCCCCAGGTCAGCGTCTGCGAGGAGATCTTCACGGAAGGTCTTTGAGCTCGGCCCGCCCCGCGTCCGCGCGGATGAAGCGCATCCGGCCGAGGGCGACGGGGCCGGGCCCCGGCTCCGCCTCCGCCTTCGCCGGGGCGTAGTCCGACGTCAGCACGAACGGACGGCGGATCACCTCGTCGAGGATGAGCACCGTCTCGGTGGCCTTCACGGCCGGGATGCCGGCCAGGCGTTCGGAGACCAGGCGGTGCACGGCGGCGACGTCGGTGGCCCGGATCTGGATCATCGCGTCGTGCTGGCCGGTGGTGATCGCGCAGTACTCGACCTCGGGCATCAGCGAGAGCTGGGCGCGGAACTGCGGCCACATCTGCTGCCGGACGGTGACGAAGATCAGCGCGCAGATGCCGAGGCCCGTGCGGACCGGGTCGATCTGCACGGTGAACCGGCTGATCACACCGCTGGTGCGCAGCGCCTCGAAGCGCATGTAGGCGTTGGCCCGGGAGATCCCGACCCGCTGGGCGAGGGCCGCGATGGAGATCCGGCCGTCCTGGCGCAGCACCTCCAGCATCTTGAGGTTGATCGCGTCCAGCCCGGTGCGGATCTGTCCAGACTCGCCCCCCTTAGAAGGTGGTCCGTGCGACGGTCTGTCCATAGATCCGTCTCCTTCTCTCGCTTTATCTTGACTTTCGGTGGTCTCGTAGACGTTCAGCCGGAAGTCTCGCACTATCGGTCTTCGTCGTCCAGAAGCAGACAACGGACCTGACCGAGACCCGGAGGCCACGATGCCGATCACGAGTGGAACCACACGGCGGGCGGCGCTGCCCGTCCTCGTGGCCGCAGCACTCAGCCTGACCGCCTGCTCGGGCGGGGGCGGGACGTCCTCGTCGTCCGGGGGCGGCAAGGCCCTCGTCATCGACACCTCGTTCAACCTCAAGACCGCGGACCCGGGCCGGATGTACGAGCAGACCGGCCTGCTCATCGACCGGGCCCTCTACGACACGCTGCTCAGCTTCAAGGGCTCCGACGTCAGCACGCCGGTGCCGGCGCTGGCGGAGTCGTTCGAGCTGTCCAAGGACGGCAAGAAGCTCACGCTCAAGCTGCGCCAGGACGCGGTCTTCTCCGACGGCAGTCCCGTCACCGCCGACGACGTGGTGTTCTCGCTCGACCGGGTCCGCGACCTCAAGGGCAACCCGTCGTTCCTGCTCGAAGGCGTGACGGTCGAGAAGACCGACGACAAGACAATCACCCTGGTGTCGGCCAAGCCGAACCCGTCGCTGCCGTTCATCCTGCCGAACCCGGCGCTCGGCATCCTCAACTCCAAGGTCGTCAAGGCCAACGGCGGAGCCGCGAGCCCCGCCGACAAGGCGGAGAAGTACCTGAACGGCCAGTCGGCCGGATCCGGCCCGTACATGCTGGAGTCCTTCAACGCCGCCACCCAGGTCGTGCTCAAGGCCAACCCGAAGTACTGGGGCGCCACCAAGCCGGTCTACAAGCGGGTCGTGCTCCGCAACGTCCAGTCGCAGACGCAGAAGCTGAACGTGCAGCGCGGCGACAGCCAGATCGCGGTGGACCTGACGGCCGACCAGGCCCAGGGCATCGGCGGCGGCACGCAGACCGTCAAGGGCGCGTCCGCCAACGTGTTCTTCCTGCTGACCAACCGGAACCCGTCCGTCAGCAAGATCACCTCCAATCCCCGGTTCGCCGAGGCCGTCAGCAAGGGCGTGGACTACGCGGGGCTGCTGGAACTCGCCGGCGAGGGCTCGGTGCAGGCGGCCGGGATCGTCCCGTCCATGATCAACGGCTCGCTGCCCGCGGCGCAGGCGCCCAAGCGCGACGTCGCCGGCGCCAAGGCGGCGCTCGCCGCCGGCGGGATCACGAACCCCAGGGTCAAGCTGGAGTTCCCCAGCGACTTCACGCTCAACGGCCTGTCCTTCCAGCCTCTGGCCGAGCGCATCCAGGCCAACCTGAAGGAGGTCGGCATCACCGTCGACCTCGCCCCCGCGCCGATCGCGACCGCGCTGGAGAGCTACCGCGACGGCAAGGAGGAGATGGGCCTGTGGTGGTGGAGCCCGGACTACCCGGACGCCAGCAACTACCTCGCCTTCCTGCCCGGCGGCCTGATCGGCGAGCGCGCGGGCTGGAAGAAGGGCGCGGACAAGGCCCTGGAGGACGCCGGCGCCAAGGCCGCGAGCACCATCGGCGATGACCGGTTCGCCCAGTACCACCAGATCCAGACCCAGCTCAACGCGCGCGGCCCGATCGTGCCGCTGATGCAGCCGAGCCAGCGCCTGGTCACCGCCGGGTCGCTGACCGGCCTGGCGGTCAACCCGGTGTGGACCTTCGAGATCGCGGCGCTCGGCAGCAAATGAAGTCTCCTCACCCGTCGGACGAGCGGACGCTCAAGGGCCGCCGGCCGCCCGGCGCCCGGTGGTGGTCACGGCATCCGCTGACGCGATTCCTGGCCCGGCGGCTGGCGGTCTCCGTACTGCTGGCCGTCGGGGTCACCCTGGTCACCTTCATCCTGACCAACATGGTGCCCGGCGACCCGGCCACCGCGAACCTCGGCCAGCAGGCGCTCGCCAACCCGGCGATCGTCCAGCAGTTCCGGGAGGAGCACGGCCTCGACAAGCCGCTGCCCGTCCAGTACGCGACCTACATGGGCAACCTCGTCCGCGGGGACCTCGGCGAGTCGCAGCAGAGCCACCGGCCGGTCGCCGACGACCTG
>NZ_JBFARL010000016.1:0-70874 GCF_040674655.1 Actinomadura sp. NPDC049753
AGCGGAGCGCTAGCGGAGCGCAGGGCACCGGGTCGGACCCGCCCTTGGAGGGGGGCGTGGGGGGCGCCCCCCACAAACACACCGCCCGGTGCCCGGAGCGGAGCGCTAGTCGAGCGGAGTGCGGGCTTCGTCTGGGGTTTTGTGGTTGGACAGCGAAGCGGGGCGTCCCGGGTGGGGCGCCCCGCTGTCGTGTGTCGTGGGTCAGGCGCGGACCACGATGGTGTTGCAGATCTTGTCGGCGAAGGTCTGCTTGCGCTCGTCCCACAGCGGCCAGAGGAAGCCGATGTAGCACAGGAAGCTGTCGGCGACGTGCGCGATCTTGCGCACGAAGGCCATGCCGAAGCCGATGGGCTGGCCGGTCTGCGCGCTGACGAGGCGGATGCCCATCTGACGCTTGCCGATGGACTGGCCGGTGGTGCCCTCCTGGTAGCAGATCCACAGGCCGCCCGCGATGGAGATGGCCGCGCCGATCAGCATGAGCAGGAGGCCGAACAGCGCCGCGCCCGAGCTGCCGGAGCTGGAAAGAATGATCATCAGGATGTACAGCACGAACACCGGACCACCGAAGATCAGGTAGTCGATGATGTAGCCGCCGGCGCGCGAGCCCCACTCGGCGAGCTGGCCGGTCGAGCCGTAGTGGTGGTGGTGCACCTCGTAGCCGGGCTGCGCCGGGGGCTGCTGGCCGTAGCCGGGCTGCGCCGGGGGCTGCTGGCCGTAACCGGGCTGCGCCGGGGGCTGACCGTAGCCCGGCTGGGCCGGGGGCTGGCCGTAGCCGGGCTGCGCCGGGGGCTGACCGTAACCGGGCTGCCCGCCGGGCTGGCCGTAGCCGGGCTGGGCCGGGGGCTGCTGGCCGTACCCGGGCTGCTGCTGCCCGTAGCCCGGCTGCTGACCGTACGGGTCGTAGGGGTTGCCCACACTTGCTCCTTATTGATTGACCCTGTGGTTATGTGACGCCCGCCGGACCCGGTGGGCTCCGCAAGTCTGACCGAGGACCGACCGCGGCTCAAACCCGCAGAACACCGAACCGGACGAGCTGCCACAGCTCCGACCCGACGAGGGCGGTGCCGAGCATCCAGGCGCGGGTCTTCGGCTGGAGTGCCCACCACCGTTCACCCAGCCCCAGTGGTGCGGCGGCGACGGCGATGGCGCCGGTGAGCGCGACCGGGTTCGCGAGGACGGCCTGGCCGGGGCGGCCCGAGCCGAACTCGATGAACACGGTCGTGCCCCCGCACAGGGGACACGGGATTCCGGTGAGCGCCCGCAGGGGACAGAGCACGCCGGGGTCGTTCACGCGGTGGATCCATGACGCGCCGATGGCCGCGACGGCCATCGCCGCGACACGCAGCACCGCACCCTGGGGTCCGTGCCGCGCTGCGGTGAGGGTCCGGCTGACGATCCCCCCGAGAGCACCTCGCGGTGCACCGGCGGACGCCGCCCCGGGCGCTCCCCCCAACGAATCCTCCGCCTCGATGACATACAGGTGAGTGACCCGTATATCGGGTGCACCCGGAGGCGGGTCAAGTCCGGGCAACGATCCGGTGTCAGACCGTTACTCAGTGCTCGGCTACACCACCTCTTGGGCAAGAGTAGGACAAATCACCTGCTACATGGGCACTCTTTCGCGTTCCGAGCATGAATGAATCGTCCGGTGCGGGGCGTGCGGCGGACGGGACGTGCGCGCGGGCGGGGCGAGGCCGAGGATGCGCCTGAGACCGTGAGGAACGGCGCGGCGTTCTGAGGGCGCGGCGTGTCGCGCGGGCGGGCGGATCGGCGCATCGCGCCTGGCCCGGGGGCATCGAGGCCCGAAGGATCGGCCGGCCCGGGGAGCGTCGGGCCGGGTCCGGCGTCCGGCCCGGGGCTGCGGGGCCGGGCGGGCGTCAGGCCTGGGCGGCGGCGCCGACGACGACCGGCTCCTCGGAGCCGGACAGGTGCTCGGCCTCGACGACGTCGGCGATGACGGCGGTGATGTTGTCGGGGCCGCCGTTGTCGCGGGCCATCTCGATCAGCCGGTCGACGGCGCGCTGCGGGTCGGCCTCGGCGGACAGCACCTCGTAGATCTTCTGCGCGTCGACCGGGCCGCTCAGGCCGTCCGAGCACAGCAGGTACCGGTCGCCGAGACGGGCCTCGCGCAGCCGCAGGTCGGGCTCGCGGTCGTCGCGCCCGTCCAGCACGCGGTACAGCACGTGCGAGAGCCGGGACGTCTCGGCGGGATCGGCCTGCTGGCCGGCCTGCTCGGCCTCCGCCTTGAGCAGCTCGTCCATGGTGTGGTCCTGCGTCATCTGGAAGAGCTCGCCGTCGCGCAGCAGGTAGCCGCGCGAGTCTCCGACGTGCGCCAGCGCGACGGACTCGCCGGACCAGAGCATGGCGGTGAGCGTGGTGCCCATCCGGCTCAGGTCGGGGCGTTCCTCCCGGACGATGCGCAACTTCTCGTTGGCCTCGGCCACGGCGCGACCCAGCATGTCAACAAGATCGTCTTTGTGGGCATCGGTGTCCAGCGAGCGCAGTGAGCCGATCACGGTCGAGCTCGCGACCTCGCCGCCCGCATACCCGCCCATGCCGTCCGCGACCGCGATCAACCGCGCACCGGCGTACCCGGAGTCCTCGTTGTTCTCCCGGTTGCACCCGATGTCGCTGCCTGCTGCGTACCTGATTGCTACGTTCATACCAATTTCGATGACGATCCTGTCAGAGGAGTTGTATCAGCCGCGGGCGTTGGTCTTCCCGGTTTCCCCGGCGGCACTCGTGTTTCCGACACCGTGCCGGACCGCGTACAGCGCCGCCTGCGTCCGATCCTGGACTCCCAGTTTCATGAGCAGATTACTGACGTGCGTCTTGACCGTCTTCTCGGACACCACGAGGGCGCGGGCGATCTCCCGGTTCGACCTGCCCCGCGCTATGTGCACGAGCACCTCCCGTTCCCGTTCGGTCAGCGCGGCGAGGCCGCGGTCGTCCCGTCCCGCGTCCCCCGCCGTCCCGTTCCGCAGCATCGCCTCGGCCGCGTCCGGCGCGAACAGGACGTGCCCGTCGTGGACCGCCCGGATCGCCTGGACGAGCGCCTGCGGGTCGACGTCCTTGTACAGGTACCCGGCCGCCCCGGCCTGGACCGCCGGCAGCACGTGCCCGCGTTCCGTCACGCTGGTCAGGACGAGGACCCGTGCGGTGACGCCGCGCGCCCGCAGCTCCGCCAGCGCGGTCAGGCCGTCGGCGCCCGGCATCTTCAGGTCCATGAGCACGATATCGGGCTCCAGGGATTCGGCCAGTGTCACGGCCGACGTGCCGTCCTCGGCCTCGCCGACGACCTCGATGTCGTCCTGGATGCCGAGGAAGGTCCGCAGTCCCTGCCGGACGACCGGGTGGTCGTCGGCGATCAGGACCCGGATCGGCCCGCGCTCGGCGCTCACAGCGGCACCTCCAGCCGGACCGTCGTGCCTCCGCCCGGCGCGGCCTCGATCGCGAGGTCGCCGCCGATCGAGTACGCCCTCTCGCGCATGGAGGTGAGACCCAGCCCGCCTTGGGGCTCCACCTCGGACGCGTCGAAACCCGTGCCGTCGTCCGAGACCTCCAGGACGGCCCGTTCGTCCTCCGTGCGGAGCCGGACCTGCACGGTGCTCGCCGCGGCGTGGCGCAGTGCGTTGTAGAGCGCCTCCTGGGTGATGCGGAAGGCGACGGCCTCGTGCTCCTCCGGCAGGACGATCGCTTCGTCGGCGCTGAGGCGGACGTTGCACTCGTGCGCTCGGTCGAGCACCTCGACGTGCTTGCGCAGCGACGCCACGAGGCCGTCCGCGAGATCGGTGGGACGCAGCTCGAAGATGACGGCGCGCAGTTCGGCGAGGGCCTCCGCGGCGAGCCGCTCGACCTGCTCCAGCTCCCGGACGGTCCGGACCGGGTCGCGTTCGGCCAGCGCGGAGGCGGTGCGGGCCGTCAGCCGCAGCGAGAACAGCTTCTGCGCGACGGCGTCGTGCAGCTCCCGGGCGAGCCGGTTGCGTTCGGCGACGACCGTCAGCTCGCGGTTGTGCTCGTAGAGGCGGGCGTTCGCCATCGCGATCGCGGCGTGCGCGGCGAACAGGGTGAGCAGGTCTTCGTCGTCCTGGGTGAAGCCGCCGGGACGTCGCTTGTTGGCCAGGAAGACGATGCCGAGAACGTCCTCGCCGTCGCGGATCGGCACGCCGAGGAAGTCCTTCAGGACGGGGTGCGCGACCGGCCAGCCCTCGAACTCGGCCTCCTTGCGGATGTCGCCGAGCCGTTTCGGCGCGTCGCTCTTCAGCATCGCGGCGAGCATCCCGTGCTGGCGGGGCAGCGGGCCGATCCGCTCCCACTCCTCCTCCGAGACGCCCTCGACGACGAACTCGGCGAACGAGCCCTCGTCGTCGGGCACGCCGAGGGCCGCGTAGCGGGCGTCCAGCAGCTGCGCGGCCGCCCGGACGATCACCTGGAGCACCTCGTGCACGGACAGGTGGCGGGTCACCGCGAGCACGGCGGAGCTGACGGCGTGCAGGGTCGCGCCCTGGTCGCCGCGGCAGCCCTCGTCCGTCACCATCCCGGCCTCTCGCCCTCGCCCGGCGGGGCGCCCCTCGGCGCCCGCATGTGAAGACCGTACTCTCTAGGCGGGTCTTCTCGAATCAGCCCGCGGGAGTACGTGCCGCGGCGCCCCTCCCCGAGGCGCGGGACGCCGGTCCTAGGACCATCCGACGACCGCCCGGTGGACCCGTCGGCCGATGCCGCCGGACGCGCCGGTCCCTAGCGTCGAGGGCATGAAGACGGCACTGATCACCGGCGCCTCCCGAGGCCTCGGCCGGGCGCTCGCCCGCACGCTCGCCCGGGACGGCTGGAACCTCGTCGTGGACGCCCGCGACGCCGGCGCGCTGTCCGCGGTCGCGGCCGAGACCGGCGCGACCGCGATCCCCGGGGACGTCGCCGAACCCGCGCACCGGGCCGACCTCGCCCGCGCGGTCGCGAGCGGGCTCGACCTGCTCGTCAACAACGCGAGCACGCTCGGCCCGACGCCGATGCCCCGGCTCGCCTCGCTTCCCGCGGACGCCCTGGCGGACACGTTCGCGACGAACGTCGTGGCGCCGCTCGCGCTGATCCAGGCCGTCCTGCCCGGCCTGCGGGAGCGGCGCGGCGCGATCCTCAACATCACGTCGGACGCGGCCGTGGAGGGCTACGAGACGTGGGGCGGCTACGGGGCGTCCAAGGCGGCGCTGGAGCAGCTGTCGAACGTCCTCGCGGCCGAGGAGCCCGACGTGGCCGTGTGGTGGGCGGACCCGGGCGAGATGAACACCGGGATGCTCCGCGCGGCGGGCGAGGACGCGGACGCGGCCCCGCCGCCCGAGGAGGCCGCCGCCGCGCTCCACCGGCTCGTCTCCGGCCGCCTTCCGAGCGGGCGCTACCGCGCGGCGGACCTGGCGGCCGCGCGATGACCGCCATCCTTGATCATGATCGGGTGACAACAAAACAGGGCATATTGGGCACCGGGTTCCGGGCCGCGACGCTCGGGATCGTCCTGGTCGTGACGCTGCTGGCGTTCGAGAGCATGGCCGTCGGCACCGTCATGCCGGTCGTCGCGAACGATCTTGACGGCCTGTCCCTGTACGCGTGGGGCTTCAGCGCGACGCTGATCACCAGCCTGCTGGCCACGGTGCTCGCGGGCGGCTGGGTCGACCGGTCGGGACCGACCCGGCCCTTCCTGCTCGGGCTCGCCGTGTTCGTCGCCGGGCTCCTGATCGCGGGCGCGGCGCCGTCCATGTGGGTGTTCGTCGCCGGGCGCGCCGTGCAGGGCCTCGGCACCGGCGTCCCCCTCGTCGCCCTCTACGTGGTGATCGCCCGCGTCTACCCGGAGGACCTGCGGTCCCGGGTCTTCGCCGCGCTGTCGGCCGCCTGGGTGCTGCCGTCGCTGGTCGGCCCCGCGGCCGGCGGCGCCCTGGCCGAGCACGCCGGCTGGCGCTGGGTGTTCCTCGGCCTCGTCCCGCTGGTGATCCCGCCGGCGCTGATGCTGCTCCCCGTGCTGCGCGGCATCGCGCCGTCCGGCGCCGCCCAGACCCCGGGCAGGTCGCGGTACCCGGCCGCCCTCGGCGTCGCCGCCGGCACCGGCGTCCTCCTCTACGGCCTCGACGGGACGGACTGGAAGCTGCTGTCGGCCGTGCTCCTCGGCCTCGCGGGCCTCGCGTTCGGGCTGCCCCGCCTGGTGCCTCCCGGAACGCTCCGGCTCCGCCGCGGGATGCCGAGCGTCATCCTCGTCCGGGGCCTGCTGTCGGGGGCCTTCTTCGGCACCGACGTCTTCATCCCGCTGGCGCTGACCCGGCTGCACGACTTCAGCGCCACGCAGGCGGGGATCGTCCTGACGGTCGGCGCGCTCGGCTGGTCGGCGGCGTCCCAGATCCAGGGCCGCTCCGAGCGCCCCCGCGAGTTCTACGCCCTGCTCGGCGCCGTGCTCGTCACCATCGGGATCGTCCTCGCCACCGTCGCCCTGCAGTTCTCCGGCTGGCTCGCCGCACCCGCGTGGATCGTCGGCGGCGCCGGCATGGGCTTCTCCATCGGCAGCCTCTCCGTCCTGCTGCTCGACCTGTCGGCCGAGGACGAGCAGGGCGTCAACTCCTCCGCGCTGCAGATCAGCGACACCCTCGGCTCGTCCCTCGTGGTCGGGGTCGCGGGCACGCTGGTCACCGGCTTCGGCGCCGCCCGGCTGGACGCCGGGCTCGCCGTCGCCGGAGCCCTGTTCGCCGCGATCGCCGCGTTCGGCGTGGTCGCCGCTCTCCGCCTGGAGGTCCGGACATGACCGTCGACTTCACCCTCCCCGCCGCGCTGGAGGCGCACGAGCCGCCCGAGGCGCGCGGCCAGGCCCGCGACGGCGTCCGGCTCCTGGTCTCCCGGCGCGCCGCCGGCGAGGTCTCCCACCACGCGTTCCGCGACCTGCCGGGCCTGCTCGACCCGGGCGACCTGCTCGTCGTCAACACCTCGGCCACGCTGCCCGCCGCCGTCCGCCTCGACCGGATCAGCGTGCACTTCTCCACGCCGGTCCCCGGCGCCGACGACCGGCTGTGGCTCGTCGAGCTGCGCCGCCTCGCCGGCAAGGCCGGCCGCCCGTACGCCGGAGGCTCCCCCGGCGAGTGGATCCCGATGCCCGGCGGCGCCACCCTCACCCTCGTCGGACGGCACGTGGACCGCGCCCGAGGGGTCTCCGACCGGCTCTGGCAGGCCCGGCTGAGCACCGACGTCGTCCCCTACCTGCGACGCCACGGCGTCCCGATCCGGTACGGGTACGTCCGCCGCGACTGGCCGGTCGCCGCCTATCAGACCGCGTTCGCCCATGACCGCTCGTCCGGAGGCGCGGAGATGCCGAGCGCGGCCCGCCCCTTCACGCCCGAACTCGTGACGCGGCTGGTGTCGCACGGCGTCCTGATCGCCCCGATCAGCCTCCACACGGGCGTCGCGTCCCCCGAGGCCCACGAGCCGCCCTACGCCGAGCGCTACAGCGTCCCCGAGCCGACCGCGGCCCTCGTCGGGCACGTCCGGGCGCGGGGCCGCCGGGTGATCGCCGTCGGCACCACCGCCGTGCGCGCCCTGGATACGGCCGTGGACGCCTCCGGACGCGTCCAGGCGTCCTCCGGCTGGACCGAGCACGTCGTGACCCCCGAGGGCGGTGTCCGAGCCGTGGACGGCCTCCTCACCGGCCTGCACGAGCCGAAGTCGTCCCACCTGATGATGCTGACCGCCATCGCGGGCCGCGACCTGCTCAACGCCACGTACGAGGCCGCCCTCGCCGAGCGCTACCTCTGGCACGAGTTCGGCGATCTGAACCTGATCCTTCCCGGATAGCCGTCTCGCATGCCGGACCTGGCGGGCGGGACGCCCGGCGCGGCCGGTACCGTTGTGAACAGCTATGGACGGGTCAGCAGAGCGCACGCTGCTCATCACACTCACCGGCCGCGACCGCCCCGGCGTCACGTCGCGCCTCTTCCGGACACTCTCCCAGTTCCCCCTCACGGTGGCGGACGTGGAGCAGGTCGTGATCCGCGGACGGCTCGTCCTCGGGGTCCTGCTCGCCTACACCGAGGGCGCCGACATCGGACGGGTGTGGAACGCCGCCGAACGCGTCGCGAACGACCTCGACATGGAGATCGAGCTCTCCACCGGGCGCAACAAGCGGATGCCGAAGCGCAGCGGGCGCCTGCACGTCACCGTCCTCGGCAACCCGCTCATGCCCGCCGCCATGGCGGGCATCGCCGGGCGGATCTCCGCGCACGGCGCCAACATCGACCGCATCGAGCGCCTCGCCCAGAACCCCGTCACCTGCATCGAGATGGACGTCTCCGGCGCCGACCCGGACGGGCTGCGCGCCGCGCTCACCGCCGAGGCCGTCGAGCAGCGGGTCGACGTCGCCGTCCAGCACAGCGGCCTGCACCGGCGCGCCAAGCGGCTCATCGTCATGGACGTCGACTCCACCCTCATCCAGGGCGAGGTCATCGAGCTGCTCGCCGAGCACGCCGGCTGCCTCGACGAGGTCGCCAAGGTCACCGAGGCCGCGATGCGCGGCGAACTCGACTTCGAGGGCTCCCTGCGCGAGCGGGTCGCGCTCCTCGCAGGGCTCGACGCCTCCGCCATCGACTCCGTCCGCGACCGGCTCCGCCTCGCCGCCGGCGCCCGCACCATGGTCCGCACCCTCAAGCGCCTCGACTACAAGTTCGCGATCGTCAGCGGCGGCTTCACGCAGGTCACCGACGCCCTCGTCGAGGACCTCGGCATCGACTACTCCGCCGCCAACACCCTGGAGATCCAGAACGGCAAGCTCACCGGGCGCGTCACCGGCCAGGTCATCGACCGCGCCGGCAAGGCGGCCGCCCTGGAGCGCTTCGCCCGCGAGGCCGGCATCCCGATCAGCCAGACGGTCGCGATCGGCGACGGCGCCAACGACCTCGACATGCTCCAGGCCGCCGGCCTCGGCATCGCCTACAACGCCAAGCCGGTCGTCCGCCAGGCCGCCGACACCGCCGTCAACGTCCCCTACCTCGACACCATCGTCTTCCTCCTGGGCATCTCCCGCGAAGAAGTGGAAGCCGCCGACGCCGAAGACCCCCAGGGATAGCGGGGCTGCCAGGGCGTCGCCGCCCCTGGGAAAACACGGCCCCCTGGGGTAGACAGCCCTCATGCTGCGGCGGGCGCGGGGGGCTTACGCCCAGGTGCACGGGCAGACGGCGCCCTTCTACGGGTTGGCCGCCGCCCTCGCGGTCTCCGTGCCGCTGCTCGTCGGGGCGCTGACCGGGCACGCCGCGCAGGGGTCGATGATCGCGCTCGGGGCGTATCTCGTGGCCCTGCGCGCGCCGGAGGGCCCGTACGGGGCGCGGGCGCGCGACCTCACGGTCGGCGTGCTGATCGTGGCGGTCGGGTCCGGGGTGGGCGGGCTGCTCAGCGGGCATCTGTGGCCGGCCGTGGTCGTGGTGCCGCCGCTGGTCGCGCTCGGCGTGGCGGTGCCGCGGATCGGGTCGACGGCGGGGCTCGCGGTGCTGCTGAGCGCCGTCCGGCCGCCGTCCGCGGACGTGGTGAACATCGGCCTGCTGGAGCTGGTGGGCGGGCTGCTCACCGCCGCGCTGCTGCTGGCGCCGTGGCCCGCGCGGCGGCTGCGGCCGCTGCGGGAGGCGCTGAGCGAGTCCGCGGACGCGGTCGCCGAGGCGCTGGACGCCGTGGCGCAGGACGTGGGAGCCCACGACGCGGGCCCCCTCGACGCCGTCGAGCTGACGAACCCCGACCTGCTCGCGGTCACCCGCATCCCCGACTGGGAGGCCAAGCGGCGGGCGGCGTCGGAGTCGCTGACGGCCGCCCGCGCCACCTACGGGCTGTACCGGTCGGGGCGGGCGGGGAACGAACCCACGAGGCCCGAACGGGTGATCGACGCGCTGGGGCGCGTCCTGCACGAGACGGTGACGCTGCAAGCCGTCCTGGAGGCGGCGAAGAACTACCCGCCGGACCGCGAGTGGGAGATGGAGACGCAGACGGCGATCTCCGCGCTCGCGGCCCGGCTGCGGCTGCTGGCCGGGGCGCTCGCCACGGCGGGGGAGGCGCCGCTCGGCCGCGAGGAGTCCGCCGCCGTCCGCCGGATGGTCCGCTCCGCCGAGCAGATCAGGCGCGCCGGGCTCGCCGGCGACGAGAACCTGGTCGCGGTCGCGCTGATCGGCCAGGTGCGCCGCTCCGTCGACCGCATCGCCGGCGAGGTCGCCTCCATGCGCCGCCTCGTCGCGGGAGGGCTGCGCATCGCGTTCGCGGCGCCGCGGATGCCGGGCACGCTCGACCCGATGCCCGCCTGGGACCGGGTCGCCCGCGCCGTCCGCACGCGCTCCCCCACGTTCCGGCAGGTGGCGCGGGTGTACGTGACGGCGGTCGTGTCGATGGCGCTCGCCGCCTCGCTGGGGATCTCGCACGGCCACTGGCTGACCATCACCGCGATGCTGAGCCTGCGCGCCACCTACGGCGAGACCGTGGACCGGCTCGTCCAGCGCGTCGGGGGCACCGCGGCCGGGGCCGCCATCGCCGCGGTCATCCTGACGCTCGCGCCCGGGCAGGCCACCGTCGCGGTGATCGCGTTCTGCTTCGCGGGGGCCGGGTTCGCGATGCGGTCGGTGAACTTCGCCTACTGGGCCCTGTTCGGGACCCCTCTGGCGATGATGCTGCTGGACTTCTCCGCGCCCGCCGACTGGCGCACCGCCGGCGAGCGGATCGGCCTCACCCTGGCCGGGTCGCTCATGGCCTACCTCGCCGTCCTGCTGCTCTGGCCCGCCGGGCACCTCGAACGGCTGCCCGAACAGCTCGAACGGCTCCTGCGCACCCACGCCCGGCTCGTCCGGACGGCGGCGGACGTCCTCGCCGGGGAGCTGACCCGGCTGCCGCACGACACGATCGTGACGGCGGAGCGGGCGGCGGAGGCGGTCGCCGAGACCCGCACCCGGCTCGGCCACGAGCGGGTGCCCGACCTCGACCTGATCGACCTGCTGCGCAGGGCCGCGGCCGCCGCGCACCGCGCCCGCGACCACCTCGTCGCGGTCGCGAAGCTGTCCCGCGAGCGGGCCGTGGACACCGGGCCGATCCCCGAGATCCTCGACCGCCTCGCCGACCAGCTGGAGGAGGCGGCCGGCCTGCTGGAGGAACCGGGGGAGCGCGACCCGGAGGCCGGCACGCCCGCCGAGGAGCTGGCCGAGGAACTCGCCGAGCTCGACTCCTACCTGTCGACGCTGACCCGGCGGCGCCGCGCCGAGATCAAGGAGGGCGTCGGCCCCGACGAGCTCACCCCGCTCCGGCACGCCCTGCTGCAGGTCTCCGGGACCCGCTACACGATCGGGGAGCTGCGGCGGGACGTGAACCAGGTCATCGCGTCGTCCCTGGAGGCCGCCGAGCCGCGCCCCTGAGCCGTCAGTCCTTGGGCGTGTGGACGGTGCGCAGCGTGCCGATGCCGGGCCGGACGTCGGCCCAGTCGCCCGGAGGCAGGTCGATCACGGCGAGGGCGCAGGTGGGGAAGGCGTCGGGGGCCTGGCCCGTCAGGTCGTGGACGAGGTGGTGCACGGACGGGTTGTGCCCGACCAGCAGGAGCGTGCCGGTCTCGTCCGGCGCCTCGGAGACGAGGGCGAGGAGCCCGTCGGGGTCGTTGTCGTAGATGCCGGGCTCGAAGGCGACGTCCGCGTCGAGCGCCAGGCGGGCCAGGGTCTCCCGGGTCCGCGCGGCGGGCGAGCACAGGACCCGTCCGGGGACGAGGTCGTTCGCGCGCAGCCAGTCACCGGCCGTGGTCGCGTCCCGGCGCCCGCGATCGGTGAGCCTGCGGTCGATGTCGGGTATGCCGAGACCGGCTTCGGCCTTGGCGTGGCGGAGCACGATGAGCGTGGGCATGGGCGCCACATTAGGGGGCCGCGAGGGCCGCCAGGGTCCACAGCACGAGCATGATGCCGAACATTCCGCCGATCACGATCGCGAAGCCCTTGGGCCCCGACATCGCCCGCTTGCCGCCGCTCGCCACGGCCGCCTCCCGAGATCGCTCCACTGGGTCGAGGGCGGGACGTCCCGTCCCTCCCGCACAGCGTACGACCGGGTCCGGGATGGTCGGACGGGCCCCCTGGGAAACGCGCGAGGGGCCGGCGGCGCGACGCCACCGGCCCCTCGCGTTCAGGCGGTCAGGACTTGCCCGCGGACGACTCCTCGGCGTCCGGCTCGGCCTCGGCCCCGGCCGAGTCGGCCCCTACGGTGCTGTTCGCGGGGGGTCGACCCCCCGCGGCGCCTTCGGCGCCGATCTTGGCCTCCTCCGGTGCGCCCTTGTCGAGCGCCCCCGCGGCCTCGCCGCTCTTCGCGGCGTCCGGCCCCGGCCTGCCGCCCTCGACGGCGGGGTCGGCGGACGAGTCCCCGATCGGGTCGGCGCGCCGCTTGGAGATCACGATCGCCGCGACGACGACCGCGACGGACAGCACGGTGACGCCGACGCGCAGCACCGTGTTGCCCGCGTAGGTCACCACCGCGTCCGCGATCAGCAGCGCGACCAGGTTCATCACCTTGATCAGCGGATTGATCGCGGGGCCGGCGGTGTCCTTGAACGGGTCGCCGACCGTGTCGCCGATGATCGTGGCCTCGTGCGCCTCGCTGCCCTTGCCTCCGAGGTGGCCCTCCTCGACGAGCTTCTTCGCGTTGTCCCACGCGCCGCCGGAGTTGGCGAGGAACACCGCCATCAGCACGCCCGCCGCGATGGCGCCGCCGAGGTAGGCCCCGAGGGGCGCGTACCCGAGGGCGAAGCCGACCGCGATCGGCGTCATGATGGCCAGCAGGCCCGGGGTGGCGAGCTCGCGCTGCGCGTCCCGGGTGCAGATGTCCACGACACGGTCGTAGTCGGGCTTCTCGGTGTAGTCCATGATCCCGGGCTTGGTGCGGAACTGCTCGCGCACCTCGACCACGACCCGGCCGGCAGCGCGGCCCACCGCCATGATCGCCAGGCCGGAGAACATGAACACCACGGCCGCGCCGATGATCAGCCCGATCAGCACGTTCGGGCTAGCGATCGACAGGTTGAAGTTCAGGAAGTCGGCGCCGATCGCGTCCTTGGCGCCCTTCGACGCGTCGGCGAGCGCCGCGATCACCGTCGTGCGGAACGAGCCGAACAGCGCGGTCGCGGCGAGCACCGCCGTCGCGATCGCGATGCCCTTGGTGATGGCCTTGGTGGTGTTGCCGACCGCGTCCAGCCGCTCCAGCACCGAGGCGGCCTCGCCCTGGACGTCCCCGGACATCTCGGCGATGCCCTGGGCGTTGTCGGAGACGGGCCCGAAGGTGTCCATCGAGACGATCACGCCGACGGTGGTGAGCAGCCCGGTGCCGGCCATCGCCACCGCGAACAGCGCGACGGTGGTGTTGCCGAAGCCGAGCAGGAACGCCCCGTACACGGCGGCGCCGATCACCAGCGCGGTGTAGACGGCGGACTCCAGGCCGAGCGAGATGCCCGACAGGATGACGGTGGCGGGACCCGTCCGGGCGCTGTCGGTGACCTCCTTGACCGGCTTGCGGTTGGTCTCGGTGAAGTAGCCGGTGAGCAGCTGGATCGCGCTGGCGAGCACGATGCCGATCAGGACGGAGCCGAGCGCGACCCAGCGCGGGTCGGCGTCCAGGCCGGCGATGGCCTTGTCGCGGACGCCGTCCAGCTCCGCGAACGACGAGGGCAGGTACACGAACGCGGCGACCGCGACGAGGACCGCCGAGATCCCCGCGGAGATGAAGAAGCCCCGGTTGATCGCGGTCATCCCGGACCGGTCGCCGGAGCGGGGCGCCACCGCGAAGATGCCGATCACCGCGGTGATCACGCCGATCATCGGCACGATCAGCGGGAACACCAGGCCCTGGTTCCCGAACGCCGCGGTGCCGAGGATCAGCGCCGCGACGAGCATGACCGCGTACGACTCGAACAGGTCGGCGGCCATGCCGGCGCAGTCGCCGACGTTGTCGCCCACGTTGTCGGCGATCGTCGCCGCGTTGCGCGGGTCGTCCTCGGGGATGCCCTGCTCGACCTTGCCGACCAGGTCCGCGCCGACGTCGGCGGCCTTGGTGAAGATGCCGCCGCCGACCCGCATGAACATGGCGAGCAGCGCGGCGCCGAAGCCGAAGCCCTCCAGCACCTTCGGCGCGTCGCCCTGGTAGGCCAGGACCACGACGGCGGCGCCGAACAGGCCGAGGCCGACGGTGAACATGCCGGCGACGCCGCCGGTGCGGAAGGCGATCCGCATCGCGATCTTCTCGCCGCCCTCCTCGCGGGCGGCCGCGGCGACCCGGACGTTGCCCCGGACGGCCAGCCACATGCCGGTGAACCCGGTGACCGCGGAGAAGATCGCCCCGATGACGAAGAAGACGGACCGGCCGATCCGCTCGCCGGTGGAGTCGGCGGGCAGGAGCAGCAGGACGAGCGGGATCAGGACCACGAAGATCGCGACCGTCCGGAACTGGCGTTTCAGATAGGCGCCCGCGCCCACCTGAACGGCGCGCGCGATCTCTTGCATCTTGGCGGTGCCCTGGCCGGCGGCCAGGACGTCGCGTACGAGACCCGCGGCGACGGCCAGTGCGAGCAGTGCGACCACGGCGACGACGACGACCAGGGAAAGGTCGCCGCCGCCGAGATCCACTTCAGCGCTGGCCGGGTCTGACAGGGAAAACCCGGGCATCCGTCCTCCTCGACAGGGGCGTTGCGATCGCGACCGAGATAAAAGCGATCTTTACCGCGTACCCAACGAGTCACGATTTCGAACGCCTCGCACGGCAACGCGGGTGCCGGGAGTCTACGCACGCGTAAGTCGAATGTTAAGGCCGCGACGCCCTTCATGAAGATGTCGCCGAAATGAAACACGCGATACGCCGGAAATTGACCCATTGGCCTGATCAGGCGGCATCGTCCCAGGTCAGACCGGGCCAGCCATTCATTACCTCGCCGATACCTTGACGGGCACGGGGCATGACCGGCATCTCGGCACGACCACCGGCGTCCGCATTCAAGCTAAGCATTAACACGGAATATGTCTAGACCCAAATCGAGCCAACATCCGACGATCACAAGAGAATCTCACACCCCCAACCCCACCACCCCCACCCGTCCCCAAGCGCGCTCACACACAGTCACCACCTCGGCGACACCGCTCCACCCCCGACAGGCAGCACCACACTCCAGCCAGCGCGCTGTCCGCGAGGGCGCCCTCCACGAGTCCCGAGCGGCCGCGGCGGCCATCTGAGCCGCGGTTCCGTCATGAGCACCACGCGGTCGGCCGTTGGATCAACATCAAGCTCGCGATCGCGAAGGAGAAGCGCACCACCCCGAGCGCGGCCGCCGACCTCGGGCACGTGCCCCCTCAGCCACCACAGCAACCACGCGGCCGCCAAGGACCGACCACACCCGAAGGCAGCGTCAAGCAAGGCAGAGAACCTGACCCAGCAACAAGCCGAAGCGATCCCACCCATCCCCCCGGCACCCCACGCTGGAGGCCACACGAGCCGAAAGAAGAAGAGCACACTGGGCCGCGGCCGACGTCCGCAGCTTCAAGCGAAGCGGAAAACCTGATCCAGCAGCTAGCCGAAGCGATGCCACCCATCCGCTGGAAGCCCCACGGGCCGGAAGGAGAGCACGCTGGGGCCGCGGCCGACGTCCGAAGCTTCAACCGAGACGGAGGACCTGATCCGGCAACCGGCGAAGCGATGCCACCCATCACCCGCGGTACCCGACGCTGGAGGCCCCATGGGCCAGAAGAAGAGCACGCTGATAGCCGGCGCAACGGCCTCAGCCACCGCCGCAACCACGCGACAACCTCAGGATCGCGATCGCGTCCGAAGGCAGGTGCGAGCGAAGCGAGAACCTGATCGCGCAGCGAGCCGCAAGGCGAGCCGGAGCGATGCCAGCGATCGCCGCAGTGCTCGACGATGGAGGGCCCTCTGGGCCCGAAGGAGGAGGGCACTGCAATAGGCACAGCAGGGCCGCCAGGCCGAAGGAGGAGAGAAACGCAATACAAAGGCCCCGCCGGTGGCGGGGCCTTTGGTCGCGGTGGCGCGGGCGCGTCTAGATGGTCGCCTCGGCTTCGGCCGGCCAGCTCATCCGTATCTGGACCCCCTTCGGCGTGTTGGCGATCTCCACGTCGTCGGCGAGCCCGGCGATGACGGCCAGACCCAGTTCAGCGGTGCCCTCCCCCAGGCCGTACTCGAACTCGTCCGCTCCCTCGTCCACGGCGGCTGCGGGGAGCCCCTCCGGCGGGAGGTCGCCGGGCACGGTGTCGCTGACGATCACCTCGAAGCGGCCTTTCTCGCCGCGCAGTTCGAGGCGGACGGGTTCGTCCGGGCAGTGCCGGCGGTGCGCCTCCACGGCCCGGGAGCACGCTTCGGCGACCGCGAGCCGGACCTCGTCCAGGAGAGGTTCGGCGACGCCGCTGCGACGGGCGACGGCGGTGACGATCAGCCGGGCGGTCCGGACGTGGACGGGCAGCGCGCTGAAGGACAGTTCAACGGTCGACATCTCAGCCGCGGGCCGCCTACTTGGCGCCCTTGCGCTTCTCCTCGGCCTCGGCGATCGAGTCGTGGATGCCGAAGACCTTGGTCAGCCCCGTGATCCGGAAGATCTTGAGGATGCGCTCCTGGGTGCACACGAGCTCCAGCGAGCCGTCGTGGGCGCGCACCCGCTTCAGCCCGCCGACGAGCACGCCGAGACCGGTCGAGTCGAGGAACTCCACCTTCTCCATGTCCACGAGCAGGTGGAACTTGCCCTTGTTCACCAGGTCGATGAGCTTCTCGCGAAGCTTCGGCGCCGTGTAGACGTCGATCTCGCCCTCCACGTTGATGACGGTGAGGCCATCGTCGGTGGTGTAGTCGTTAACCTTCAGATCCACAGATCCTCCACGCGCCGTGCAGCTATCCGATCCCGCCGTCCGGCCCCATGGGCAGGCGCCGAACGCCGAGACTTCGCCGTGATTCAACCACGCTCCGGCGTCGTGTACGCGCGTAATCGCCCACACGGGCGAAAGTTCGCGCCATCCCGTCTGACCTGCTGATCTCAGGGTCAGAGCAGGGGGAACGGGCCCTCCGGCGCCGGGGCGTTCCCGTAGTTTTGCCCCGGCTGGCACACTGAAAACCTGATGGGCGCCCAAAGATCCTCAACTCCCCTGGACCGGCTGCTCGCCGACCCCGGACGGCGCGAACGCATCACCCATGTGGAGAGCGTTCCCGCACGTCAGGGGCGCCGAGCCGCGTGGCCCTCCTGGTCGCCGCCGCTGCTGGTGGAGCGGCTGGCCGCCGCCGGCATCGAGTCCCCCTGGGAGCACCAGTCCGCCGCGGCCGAGCACGCCCGCGCCGGACGTTCTGTGATCATCGCCACAGGGACGGCGTCCGGCAAGTCGCTCGCCTACCTGCTGCCCTGCGTCGAGGCGATCTACGCGGGCGACGAGAACCCTCGCCACGAGGGGACGGTTCTCTACCTCTCGCCGACCAAGGCTCTGGCAGCCGACCAGCTCCGCGCTCTCCGCGCGCTGCGCCTCACCAAGGTTCGCGCGGCGACCTACGACGGCGACACGCCGCAGGACGAGCGGACGTGGGTCCGGCAGCACGCCAACTACGTGCTGACCAACCCAGACATGCTGCACAGGTCGATCCTTCCCGGGCATGCCCGGTGGTCGTCCTTCCTGCGCCGCCTCCGTTATGTCGTCATCGACGAGGCCCACGGGTACCGCGGGGTCTTCGGGTCGCACGTCGCGCAGGTTCTGCGCCGTTTGCGCCGGGTGTGCGGGCGCTACCACGCCTCTCCCACGTTCATCCTCGCTTCGGCCACCGCGTCGGAGCCCGCTACGGCCGCGTCCCGTCTTACCGGCCTTGATGTAGTGGCCGTGGACGAGGACGCCTCCCCGCGGGGCCCCGCCACGTTCGCCCTATGGGAGCCGCCACTGACGGACTTGCGCGGTGAGCAGGGCGCACCCGTTCGCCGTACGGCCACCGCTGAGGCCGGTGACCTCTTGGCAGACCTTGTCGTCGAGGGTGTCCAGACGCTTGCCTTCGTCCGGTCCAGGCGGGGCGCAGAGTCGGTGGCGCTCAGCGCCAAGCGCGCTCTGCACGAGGTAGCCCCCGGCTTGGCCGAGCAGGTCGCCGCCTACCGGGCGGGTTATCTGCCCGAGGAACGGCGCGCCCTGGAGGCCGCGCTGCGCTCGCGCTCGATCATCGGCCTCGCGAGCACGAACGCCCTGGAGCTCGGTGTGGACGTCTCCGGGCTCGACGCGGTCCTGGTGTGCGGATGGCCGGGCACCCGCGCGTCCCTCTGGCAGCAGGCAGGGCGCGCCGGACGTTCCGGGCAGGCGGCCCTGTCCGTCCTGGTGGCCCGCGACGACCCGCTCGACACGTTCCTCGTCCACCACCCCGAGGCGATCTTCGGGACGCCGGTCGAGGCCACCGTGCTCGACCCCGACAACCCCTACGTGCTCGAACCGCACCTGTGCGCGGCGGCGTCCGAGATGCCGCTCACCGAGGACGACCTCCCGCTCTTCGGGCCCGCGACCGCCGACCTCCTGCCGGACCTGGTGCGGCGCGGTCTCCTGCGCCGCCGTCCCGCCGGCTGGTACTGGACGCGCCGCGACAGGGCCTGCGACCTCGCCGACATCCGGGGCGCGGGCGGCGCTCCCATCCAGGTCGTCGAGGCGTCCACCGGCCGGCTCCTCGGCACCGTGGATGAGCCGTCCGCGCACACCACCGTCCACGACGGCGCCGTCTACATCCACCAAGGCGAGTCGTTCATCGTCCAGACCCTCGACCTGGACGACTCCGTCGCGCTCGTCGAGGCGGCCGACCCCGACTACTCGACCACCGCCCGCGACGTCACCGACATCAGCATCGTGGAGCGGCTCCGCTCGGTCTCCTGGGGCGAGGCCACGCTCAGCTTCGGGACCGTCGAGGTCACCCGCCAAGTGGTCGCCTACCAGATGCGCCGCTTGCAGACAGGGGAGATGCTCGGCGAAAAGCCCCTGGACCTGCCGCCGCGGACCCTCCGAACGCGCGCCGTCTGGTGGACCCTCTCCGAAGCCCAGATCTCACGTCTGGACGACCTCGACCTGGCAGGCGCCGCCCACGCCGCCGAACACGCCTCGATCGGTCTGCTCCCCTTGTTCGCCACGTGCGACCGCTGGGACATCGGCGGCGTCTCTACGGCCGTCCACCCAGATACCGGGCTGCTCACCGTCTTCGTCTACGACGGCCACGAAGGCGGCGCCGGGTTCGCCGAGCGCGGTTACGGCGACGCCGCCGCCTGGCTACGCGCTACCCGCGACGCCATCGCGTCCTGCGAGTGCGATTCAGGCTGCCCGTCCTGCATCCAGTCCCCCAAATGCGGTAACGGCAACGACCCCCTGGACAAGCGCGGCGCCCTCGACCTTCTGGCCGTCCTCCTTCACGAGGCACCGGCGTAGCGAGGTCAGTTGGGCGCGACGCGCTGGGCGGGGACGGAGGCCTGGTCGTCCATCCCGCGTCGGGCCTGGGCCAGAGCCTGCTGCAGCCTGCGCCGCTCCATCTCCAGCGTCTGCAGGGACTCCTCGTGCTCGTCCCGCAGGTCCCGCAGCTCGCGCCGCATGTTCATCGTGCGCCGGAACCCCAGCGACGCGACCATCATCCCCGCCATGAACACGATGGCGACGATGGCACCGGCCATGAAGACGTGCCATTGCGAGGTGACCCCCGGAACCTCGTCGCCGAACAGGGTCAGCTGGGCCGCATCCGGGTTGTCCAGCACCACGGCCACGCCGGCCGCTCCGGCGGCGAGCGCGACGAGCAGTCCCAGGAAGATCATGCGGAGGGTCTCCTCTCCATCGGGCCCCTGTGCAGGACGGGGCCGAGGTCTCGGACGACGGACCGCATTGCCGGACAAGCCAGACGATCCGACTGGCAAGGCAGCCTAGACCTTGCCCAGACCCCTCGCCAGCCCCACCGCCAACACCCACCCCAAGAAGCCCAAGCCACACCCAGGCAAAACCCCACCCCCCACACGCACTCACACGCTCGCGCGTCGCCTGCGCCCACGAACTGACCGAACCCACGCACTGCCCGGCCCGACAGACCGACCGAACCAACGCCCACCCCCAGCCGAGCTCACGCTTCACCTGCGCCCACACGCTGACCGAGCCCACGCACTGACCGCCCTGACAGGCCAGCCGAACCCACGCACACGCCCAGCCGAGCTCGCGCTTAGCCTGCGCTCACACGCTGGTCGCCTTCACGCGCTGACCGGCCTCACGCACTGACCGGCCTCACGCACTGGCCGGGCTCACCCACTGACCGGGCTCACGCACTTTGGCCGGGCTTGCGGGTCGGCCAGGCTCACGGGTCGGTTGCGCTTGTGGGTCGCCGGGGCACGTGTTGGGGGTGGGTTGGGTGGGCGGTTGTTGGATTTGTGGCGGGCCAACCGACGCGTGGGCGATCAGACCGAACATGGTGGCGACCACAAGTTGAAGGCGGTCGTGTGGGCGGGGACAACGTCGTGCGGCGATACGCAGTTGTAGGGGCGGGCGGAGGAGGGGCATCAGCGCGACGGCCACCACTCACCCCCTGGCCGAGGTCAGCAGCGCTTTCCCGGCGGCGGCAACTCCCACAGTCGGCGCCCCAAGGGAGCGGGCGCGGCGAGGGGCCAGCGAGTGCGAGGTGGACTCCCTCCCGGTGCGGACGCGGTTCCGCGGCGTGACGCATGACGGTAGCCGACGCACGAACGCAGCCGACATGTAAGCGCGGCCAGCGTATGAGGGGCGGTCAGCGCGTAAGCGTGGCCGCGGTGCCAGCACCACCGCCGTGCCAGCACCACCGCCGTGACAGCACCACCGCCGTGCCAGCACGGTCGCCGTGACAGCACGGTCGCCGTGTCAGGACGGTCGGTGATACTCGGCCAGCCCGACCAGGGCCGGAGGATGTGAGCATGGCCGGTACGTGAGGGTGGCCGACGTGACGGTGTGGCTGACGTGTCAGCGTGGTCGGTGCGGGCGGTGCCGCAACTCGGCGCCTAGCCGGTTGAGGAGCCGCGGCGACCGCGTCATCCGCTCCGCGACGTGCCCTCGCACGCCGTCTCCTCCCGCCAAGGATGAGCGAACCCACCACATCCAGCTCACTCGGAGATGGCTTGGGCCCCGCGATCCGTCCGCGGTGTCCAGATGGGTTACTTGCGGCGGCGGCCGCGCTTGGGCTTCGTCTTCGCGCCGGAGTTGGCGAGGCGGACGTTCACTCCGCCGGAGGGCTTGCCGAGGGTCGCGGGCCGGCGGCCGGCCTTCGGCTTCGCGTCGCGGACGGCGGTGCGGGTCGCGCGCTTGGAGGAGCGGGCTCCCTTGGCTCCGGCGGCCACCACCGGGGCGGTCTTGGCGAGGGCCTCGGCGCGCGCGATCTGCTCGCGCGACTTGCTCACCCGCTTGCGGCCGGTGCCGCTGCGTGCGATGCGGGCCGCCATGCCGTTGCTGCTCGTGCCCGCCTGGGCGACGCGCAGGCGGCGCGTCCAGGTCCCGAGGTGGGCGGCGACGATCAGCAGGACCAGCGCGATGCCGACGCTCTTGCCCCACTGGAGCCGGTCGGTCGCCGCGATGTTCTGGGCCTTCGGCGAGTCGGTGGCGATCTGCGGCGCGGGGTAGGTGAACCCGGGCGTCGCACCGTCCGGCTGGACGGACGGGAGGGTCACCGGCGAGTCGTTGTTGAACGGGGTCAGCGGCGTCCCGGCGCTGGGGACCCCGGAACCGCCGGACGGCAGTGACGGCACCGAACCGCCGCCAGGAACGGAACCGGTCCCGCCTCCCAGTGAAGCGGTCGCCGATGCGATGCCCGAGTAGATCGAGCCACCCGTGCCCGTGGACCGGATCGCCTTGACGCCCACCGAGGCCGCGCCGCTGGACCTGGTCAGCGACAGGGTGGTGGAGCAGCTCGTTCCCGAGCAGAGGGAGTTCAGCGAGCCGGACTTGGACTTCACGCCCGAACCGGCGAGCGCGTAGCCGGTGAGGTCGTCTTCGAGGCCGCGGTTCCACTTCACGACGAGCTTGCCGCCGGACGCGCTGGCGGACACGCCGGTGGGCGCGGCCGGCGCGATGCGCACGGTGAAGGTGTTGGAGTCGTAGACGTGGTTGGTCTGCTTGCCGAGCAGGTAGACCTTGTAACGACCATTCCGGCTGATCGAGAAGGTTCCGGACATATCGCCGGAGAGACCCTTCTCCTGGAGGAACGTGTCGCCTATCCCGGGACCGTCCACCCGGAGCTGCATCGTGATCGCGAAGTCGAAGTGAGCCTTCGCGGTGACCTGGGAGCCGCTGCTGATGACAGCGCCGTCCGACGGGGTGATGACGCTGGTCGAGGCCGCCTGCGCAGGCAGGGCGGCGAGTACCGGGAAGCTCATCGCAAGGGGTGCCGCAAGCGCGATCGCACCGATCCTGCGAATGATGGTCACGGCCTCAATCCCTTCGACAGCTCGCGCCGGTCTTCCGCCGGGCGCACCGCACCTGACGATAACTACGGGCTTACGGCAGCGTAACGTACCACCGGGTAGCAAAAGTCACAGAGGGATGACAAAGAGGAACGCGTTTCACTCTGCGCACCCTCCCCGCCTCTATTGACACTCAGTGCAACGAGACATGTGGCGCCAGGGTACGCCGTCCTGCTCCGCAGGACCAGCCCTTGCCCGAGAAACGATCCGCCGCCCCTTCAGTCCCATGAGCATCGGGACTTCGACAGCCACCGAGACGTCGACGATCTCACCCCGCACCCGGCACCGCACCACCCGCGCCCCCGACCCGACCGCGATCTCCCTTGCCCTCGCGCAGGCGGACCTGCCCCCATCGGCGACTCGCGCCGCCCCCGCGAGTGCCGCCATGTCGGCCGCTGCCTCACCCCGATGCCGCGCTCCCCGAACCCCACCGACCAGGATCGCAGCCACCCCCACCACCCAGACAAGCACTGCGAACCCCAGAACCCAGATCGTCCCGGACCCTCGATCCCCACCCCACAACCTCATTCGCCCTCACCTCCCCCGCGTCCCCCGCGTCCCCAACCGGTGACCTCACTGCCCCTCCCCTCTGGCCGTCCTCATTGCCGTCCCTCACTGCACGTCGGCTCGTCGCTCTGCCCTCGTGCGCGGTTTCTTTTACTTCCACTCGCCTGTTGGTGCCGTCCTGGTGGTCATGGGGTGGCGGGTGGGGTGCTGGGTTCTGTTTCAGCGGCCGCGTGGGCGTGGATGATGACGGCTGGTAGGCCGATCGCGGTGGCGGGGGCTACGGGGGCCGAGATGTCGACGCGGACGGTGGCCTCGTCGCGGTGGAGCCGGACGGTCGCCTCCTTCGGGACGCCGCTCTCCACCAGCTCGCGGACGGCGCTGAGGGACTCGCCTCTGGCCGCCGCCCGGGCGCCGCTCCGGGCCGCGTCCGTACAGGCGAGTTGTACGGACGCCGCCCTGACGCCCCACAGCGCGATCGCGGTGACCAGCACCAGGGAGGGGAGGGCCACGGCGATCTCCGCCGTGGCCATCCCGCGATCCCTCAACCGGCCAGATTGAGCGCCTTCTCGATGATCCGTAAGAGCATCGTCTTCACCTGGGGACTGGTCACGATCTTGAACAGCAGGCCCGCGAAGGCCGCCGCGGTGAATGTTATCTGGGGTAGTTGAGCGAACAAGCTGGTCAGAGGCTTGTAGTTCTGTCAGCCACGTAAGGCACGTGATGGGAAGTGTCGCCCCAGCCTGGGGCTGTAGCGCGCGTAGGTCCGTTCGGGAGTCGATTGATCTGAGTCGATGCCGCGGTGACCGATGGCGGCCGCGGGATCGGTCTTTGGCGCGGTTGGCGGTGGCGGCCAGATCGCTGTTCGTAAGGTCGCGGTATGGACCTCCCTGCCCAGGCTGCTCCGCCCGGCGAGCCTGATGGGCCAGGACCGCCGGGTCCGGCCGGCTCCAGGGACCGGGTCGCTGGGTCGCGGGGCTTGGTGCGTTGGGTGTGTTGCTGGATGCTGCCTCGGCTGCGCTGGGGGGTGGCGGGCGGAGTGGCGATCAACCAGGTTCTCAGCGAGGGTCGTTGGGCGTGGTGGTGGCTGGTCATCGCGCTGGTCCTGGCCAGGACCGCCGCCGTGGTCACCCATAAGATCGCCAGTGCCCGCCGCGGCACCGCGGCCACCGGCCAGGTCCAGGTCGAGCCCTGTTCAGGGGTCTCTGCGGGCACGGAGATCAGGCAGGTGGGGATCCTGGTGGCCGGTCCCGGCAGATATTGGAACTGCTCCGTCGAAGTCAGAGCCCGCGGGGCGTCCGTACGACACACTCGCGGGTATGCGCGAGAACCCCACCGGGAGCGGCCTGCGAAGGCTGCCGCCGCTACAGGAGTTGGAACAGGTCGCCGAGTCGCTGAACCTGCCCGGGGTCGGGCAGGCGGGCCTGAGCGAAGACGCGACGGACCTGGAGCGTGCGGCGGTTTTGCTGGCCCATATCGCTGCCTGGGCGGCCGATGGAGCTCAGAACGCCAAGTACGGGGGAGCGGACTACCTGCGGCAGCCTGGCCGTTACGCCTTCCGGGTCGAGGCCGTCGAGGAGGGCAGTAGCCACTGGCGCGACGTGGGAGGCGGAGACGGGTACGGCATCCAGGAGTCGGCCGACGGGCCCGAGGCGTTCGCCGCCGCCGTCATGCTGCGGTTCCTTGGGCATGTCCGCGCCCACCGCGACGACTACGAGGACCTGTTCGACGAGGACGTCCACGTCCGGGTGAGCGTGTGGGACGTCCACAGCGTGGCCAGCTCCTGGCCCTCGATGCGCGCCCCCGAAGACCTACCGGACCCGGCCCGGTTCGCCTTCCACCTCGCAGCCAACAAGATCAGCCCGCATGCCCGGGAACTGCGCACACCCGTTCAGGTGCACCGGCACATCTTCGGCTGAAGCCGCAGGAAGAGCGGGGCGCCACCGTTGAAGGCGGACGGCGGGGTGAAACCATGCTGGCCCGAAGCGGCCGATTCAGACCGGGCCGGTCGGGTGCCACGTGCGTGCACTGATCACGACCATTGTCGGGATGCGCCCCCTAAGAGGGCAGAGTTGAGGCGGTCAAGGCATCTGCCGCGGTTCCTCTGGGACGGCGATGGTGATAGGTACCGTCCAGACCGGCAGTCCCGTCTTGGAGCACTTCAGAACCAGCATGATGGATGACGTGGATCGTCGGCGCCGCCGAACGTGTGGGCTTTCGTCCTCGCTCATGGGGTGCAAGTGGAGTTCGAGGGTCTCGCCGACGGTGAGCCGACCATTGCTCCGCGTCGGCCTTATCCGAGGCGGGGCACCGGCCAATCGTGGGCCTCCTAGAAGGTGGAGGAAGCCGTAGGCGCCTTCGTGGACGGTGAGGGTGATCTCGTCGAGTCTGCCGAGCGGGAGCGGGCCGGATAGGTGGAGCAGCAGTCTCACACCGGAGCCTAAGCTGTCCCGGCTGACGGTGACGGTGAACTGGGGAGTCAGCTCCGCATGCCGGCGGTCGGCCTCGATCTGGCTGAGGAGTTGATCGGCGCGGGCCGAGCGATGAGCGGCCCGCCAGGCGGCGGTGCTGATGAAGGTGCCGATGATGGAAACGGCAAGGGCGGTTCCGGCGATCGGGTCCACGCCTGGCACGGTAACGGCGCGCCTGGTCCCAGATCCCCGGTTGGAAGCGGATCTGCCGGTATCGGCCGATCTCCTTGGTCCAGTGGCTCCGCCCAGAGGGTGGGGGTATTCCGGTGTTGCGGGGCGGACTTGCAGCTCATACAGAACAAGGAGCAATCCCCGCGTGCGCGCGGCCGAACGCGCGACGATGCGCTGGACGGCTGATAGAGCCCCGGGGTAGGGCGATACGGTCTGCTCCTCGCCCGTGCGCGTGACATGCCGAGGTCGTTAGCCTGGCCCGCACGACCGAGTCGGCGCAGGCTATCGCCGTCGTCGTGTGTCCAGAGCGTGGTGGCCAGGTCGAGCCCGCCGCAGCCGAGCCCGGTGTGGCCGGGATGGGCGGTATCGGTCCAGGCGGCTGGCGGGTGCGGCAGGATGCGGTGCCATGGCGAGACAAGGGGCGCGGCGGGGGGGCGGGCGCCGTTGGGCGGCGGCGGCGTTGGTCGGCGCGGTGATCGTGGCGGGACTGGTGTGGGCGGTGACCGGCTCGCATTCGGAGAAGGGGTGGTGGGGCGACAAGGCGCTGGAGCGGGCCAGTTGGGTCGGTGCGATCGCGGCGACGTTGGCGATCGTGGTGGCCGTGGTGCGGTGGGCGTGGCTGTGGAACGCCGACCGGCCGTTACGGGAGTTGGCCGGCCCGGACGGGTTTTTGGGGGATGCGCCGCGGCCGGGGCGGCGGTTCGTCAAGCGCCCGGACCTGTCCGGTCGGGCCGTGGCGGCCCTGCGGCGCCGGCCGCGTAGGGGGCATCGTGCGCCGGTGGTGGCGTTGGTGGGGTTCGGTGGGGCGGGCAAGTCGACGCTGGCCGCCGCGGTTTCGCGGACATGGCGGTTGCGGCGCCGCTATAAGACGGCGGTGTGGTTGAAGGCCGAGCCCGGAACTGATCCGCTGGCGCTGCTGACCCGGTTCGCTCGCCTGCTCGGCGTCGTCGAGCCGGCTTACGCCAGCGTGGACGAGGCCCGCGACAGTTTGAAAGCGCTGCTGCGGCGTCGGCGGCTGCTGATCGTGCTGGACAACGTGTGGACCCGCGCCCCCCTGGACGCAGTGCTCGACCTTGGATCTGGCTGCCCTGTGCTGTTCACCACCCGCAGCAACGACCTCGCTCTGACCAGCGACGCCACCGTAGTGGAGATCGACGAGCTCACCCAGACCCAGGCGCTGGACATCTTGGCGGTCTGGACCAACCAGCGCGCCGCCGAGCTCCCGCAGGGGGCCTACCGGTTGTGCACCCGGCTGCAGAACCTGGCCCTGGGCGTGGCGATGGCCGGCGCGATGGCCTGCCGCGGCCGCAGCTACGACGACATCCTCACCCTCATCGACCAAGACTTGCAGCAGGTCAAAGGGGACTTCACTCCGCAGTACGAGCACCCGAGCCTGCGCGCCGCGATCGACATCGGTATCGACGACCTGCCGCCCGCCGACCGCAACCGCTACCTGCAACTAGCGGTGTTCACCGGCCGCGGCCCGTTCACCGCAACCGCCGCCGCCGCGCTCTGGCACCCCCACACCGACCTGCAAACCAAAGCCCTGCTCACTGACCTGATCGGGCGGTCCCTGCTCACGCCCGTCGGTGCAGGTGGAGACGGGGGCGGCTGGTACGTGGCGCACGACCTGCACTATGACACCTGCATCCAGCGACTCGGACCCGAGCAGGTACGCGCCGCGCACACCGCCCTCCTAACCGGCTATCAGGTTCGTGGGTCCGGCGACTGGACCGACATCGCTGCCAGCGATCTCTATCTGCCCGGCAACCTGGCCTGGCACCTGACCCAAGCCGGCCACTGTGAGGACCTGGTACGGCTGCTCAGCCGGCTGAGCTGGATGCTGTTGCGGATCACCACCGCCAGTCTGCCTGACCTGATCAGCGATTACACACACACCGCCCACCCACGGGCGATAGCGATCCGTCGGGCGTTGATGAAGTCCGCACCCGCACTCACCCGGCCCAGCACTGGGCTGGCAGGGCTGCTCACCGGACAGCTCGTCGGCCGCCTCGTCGAGCACCCCGATCCCGAGGTCGCCGCCTGGGCCGCAACATTGCAACCGCCTGAACCCACCTGGCGGTTGGAGTCCCTAACGCCCGGCGTCCTCATCCCCGCCGAACATCCCCTCGAACTTATCCTTACTGGCCACAGTGACGCGGTGACGTCGGTGGCGTTCAGTCCGGACGGTGCCCGTGCCCTCACCGCTGGTCTCGACGGCACAGCGCGGATGTGGGACACCGCCACCGGCCGCGAACTCTTTCGGCTCACCGGCCACTCAGGCAGGGTGATGTCGGTGGCGTTCAGTCCGGACGGTGGCCGCGTACTCACTGCTGGCTTCGACGGCCCGGCGCGGATTTGGGACGCCGTCACTGGCCGCGAACTGCTCACCGGCCCCTTCGGGTCGGCGGTGTCGGCGGCGTTCAGTCCGGATGGTGGGCGCGCTCTCACAGGCGGCGGCGTCGGGGCGCGCATTTGGGACACCGCCACCGGCCGCGAACTTCTCCGACTCACCGGCCATACCCGGCAGGTGTTGTCGGTGGCGTTCAGTCCGGACGGCGGGCGCGTACTCACTGCTGGCTTCGGCGGCCCGGTGCGGATGTGGGACGCCGCCACCGGCCGTGAACTCTTTCAGCTCACCGGCCACCACCGCTCAGTCGGGTCGGTGGCGTTCAGTCCGGACGGTTCTCGTGCCCTCACGGGCGGCGACGACGGCACGGCGCGGGTGTGGGACTCCGCCACCGGCCGCGAGATCCTTCAACTCACCGGGCCTACCCGCCATGTCTCTGCGGTGGCGTTCAGTCCCGACGGTGACCGCGTCCTCACCGGCGACTCTGACGGCACGGCGCGGGTGTGGGACGCCGCCACCGGCCGCGAACTTCTCCGACTCACCGGCCACACCCGGCCGGTGGTGTCGGTGGCGTTCAGTCCGGACGGTGCCCGTGCCCTCACCGGTGGTGGCGATGGTACGGCGCGGATCTGGGACACCGCTAACGGGTTGGCCGAGCCACCCCCGCGATCTACCGCGCTCCTTCCCGGACCGTCCGCTCTCAGTTCGGACGGGACCCGTGTGCTGACCGGGGACTCTGACGGCACGGCGCGGGTGTGGGATGCGGCCACCGGCCGCGAGCTCCTCCAGTTCACCGGCCACTTCGGGTCGGTGGTGTCGGTGGCGTTGAGTCCGGACGGCGGGCGCGCTCTCGTAGGCGGCGCTATCGGCCCGGCGCGGATGTGGGACACCTCCACCGGCCGCGTTCTCTACCAGCTCCCCGGGGCCGCCCGCCGGGTCTATGCGGTGGCGTTCAGTCCGGACGGTGACCGCGTCCTCATCGGTGACCATGACGGCCCGGCGCGATTGTGGGACACCGCCACCGGCCGCGAACTTCTACGACTCAACGGGCCCACCCGCCAGGTCTATGCGGTGGCGTTCTCACCGGACGGTGACCGTGTCCTCACCGGCGACTCTGACGGCACGGCGCGGGTGTGGGACGCCGCCACCGGCCGCGAACTCCTTCAACTCACCAGCCACACTGGGCAGGTCTCCGCGGTGGCGTTCAGTCCGGACGGTGACCGCGTCCTCACCGGCGACTCTGACGGCACGGCGCGGGTGTGGGACACCGCCACCGGCCGCCAACTCCTCCGGCTCACTGGCCCCACCACCTCGGTGGTGTCGGTGGCGTATAGCCCGGACGGTGATCGCATCCTCACCGGCAACTCCGACAGCATGGTTCGGGTATGGGACGTTGCGGATGGATGTGAGTTGGCCCTGTGGCGCAGTGACCGACGGGTGTCGGAGTGCCGGTTCGCCCCCGATGACTCCGCCAAGGTCATCGTCGTTGACGGTGAGGCCCATCAGTTGCAACTCATGCCGCCCATCTGACCTTGCCGGGCGCAGCAGCGGCGCGGTGCGAGACTGGAGTAATGCGCCGGTTGCGGCCCGTACTGCCAGGACTGGGTCATCCCGAGTTCGACGGCGATTTCGCCGCGGGGCGCGCCTAATACTCCAGCCGCGCACGGAGGCCGCTGCCGTGGTGTACGGCTCGGTGTCCGGCGGCAGTACGGCGACCTCGCCGCCGGGGCCCGGCTGGCTTATCGAGGAGGGGGGCACCTTGGAGGCCGCGATCTTTGTATCGCTGAACACCACGGAGGACCGGTCCGGCCGGGCGGTCGGGCGTGCTGCGCTGAACGCGGCGCGGGAGGGGACTGAGGCCACTTCGTACGGGCAGCGATCCCCTCATCACCGGACGGGCCCTGAAGACCGGCGTCCAGCTGTCGACCGTTTCCGACAGAGACCGGGGGGCGCAAGGCTGGATCCCGGGTGGGAAAGGTTGGTCCGTCGTCGTGGTGGCCCCGTGTATGTCCTCCCGGACCGGCGATCCGCCCACATCCGGACGGCACACACTCGGATCGGCTGCGTGGTAGACAACTAGCGTGGCAACCGATGCAGCGGCCAGTGACCAGCTCTCCTCGCTTCTCGGACGGCTGGCCAGCCGGGACCGAGTTCGCAGTGAGGCAACCGTGCAGGCCGACATCCGGCAACTTCTGCTCACTGGTGGACTCGGGCTGTCCGACCATGACCTGTCGGTGGATCTGGAGACCCCCGTCCCAGGGCGCCGCCGTATCGATATCGAGGTCGGGTTCACCGTCATCGAGGTGAAGAAGGATCTGCGTAGCACGGCGGTGGTGGCCGATGCGCAGCGGCAACTGGCCGGCTACGTCGATAGCCGCAGTCGGCACACCGGACAGCGGTATGTGGGGATCTTGACCGACGGCACGGATTGGCGGGCCTACCACCTGCGTGCCGGTGAACTGGTGGAGACGACCCGGCACGCTTTGCGCCCGTCTCGGCCCGATCTGGTCGCCCTGCTGACCTGGCTGGAAGGGGTATTGGCCACCCGCACAAACGTGCCGCCCACGCCGCGAGAGATCGAAGCGCAGCTCGGCGCGTCCAGCTCCGGGTACGCCCTGGACCGGGCGGCGCTGGCGGCGATGTACGCCGACCACGGCCAGGCCCCCACCGTGCAGATCAAGCGGGAACTGTGGGCCAAGCTGCTACGCAGCGCGCTGGGCACCCAGTTCACCGACGACGACGAGCTGTTCCTGGAACACACGCTGCTGGTCAACAGCGCCGAGATCATCGCGCACCTGGTGCTGGGCTTGGACGTCACCGACATCCAGCCGGCCACGCTGCTGGGCGGGCACCGGTTCACCCTCGCCCAGCTTTACGGTGTCGTCGAAGAGGACTTCTTCGACTGGGTGATCGAGATCCCCGGCGGGGAGTCTTTCATCCGGAGCCTGGCGCGTCGGCTGGCACGCTTCGACTGGAGCAACGTCGACCACGACGTCCTCAAGGTGTTCTACGAGTCGGTGATCGGCACCGACACCCGCAAACGGCTGGGCGAGTACTACACCCCCGACTGGCTCGCCGAGCAGGTCGTCGAACAGGCCGTCACCGACCCGCGTCACCAAAGCGTCGTAGACCCCGCCTGCGGCTCAGGGACGTTCCTGTTCCACGCCGTCCGCCGCAACCTGGCCGCCGCCGAACAGGCCGACGTCCCGCTCGGCCAAGCGCTCGCCGAGCTGACCGACCGGGTGCTGGGCATCGACCTGCACCCGGTCGCCGTCGCGCTGGCCCGCGTCACCTATCTGCTGGCCATCGGCCGCGACCGCCTCACCGACCAGCGGCGCGGCCCGATCACTGTGCCGGTCTACCTGGGCGACAGCATCCAGTGGACCCAGCGCGTCGACCTGTTCAGCGAGGGCAACCTGCTCATCTCCGCCGGCGTCGGCAACCGCATGTACGAAGACGAGCTCCGCTTCCCCGACCACCTCCTGGCCGACGCCGGCGCCTTCGACCGGCTGATCAGCGAACTCGCCGACCTGGCCACCAAGAACCGCACCCCAGGCAGCATCCCGAGGCTCACCGCCCTGTTCAAACGCCTGGCCATCCCCGAGGCCGACCAGCCCGCCATCACCGACAGCTTCCGGACGCTGTGCGAGTTGCACGACGAGGGCCGCGACCACATCTGGAGCTACTACATCCGCAACCTGGTCCGGCCAGTCTGGCTCAGCCGCACCGCCAACCGCGTCGACGTTCTGGTGGGCAACCCGCCCTGGCTGTCGTACCGTTACATGCCCGCCGAAATGCAGAAGATCTTCCGGCAGATGTCCCAGGACCGGGGCCTGTGGCACGGAAACACCGTCGCGACCCAACAGGACCTGTCCGGCCTGTTCGTCGCCCGCGCCGTCCAGCAGTACCTCAAGACCGGCGGAACCTTCGCCTTCGTCCTGCCCAACGCGGTGCTCGACCGCGGCTACTTCGCCGGATTCCGCGCTGGCCACTACCCTGACCCCTCCGAGGTCACCACTGTGGCCTTCACCGAATCCTGGGACCTGCGCCGCATCCGCCCCCACTTCTTCCCCCGTGGCGGCGCCGTCGTGCTCGGCCGCCGCTCCAGCACCGCCCAGCGCCTCCCGGTGGAAACCCAGCGCTGGACAGGCAAACTGCCGCGAGGGTCTCTCACCTGGGCCGAGGCCACCGTTCATCTGAGCCGCCACCCCGCCCGGCTGGTCGTCCACGATGTGGATGATGAGGCGCCCTCCCCGTATGGGGCCCGCTTCGCCAACGGCGCCACGATCTTCCCCAGGCTCCTGTTCTTCGTCCGACCTCAGCCGTCGAGTCCGCTGGGATACGGTGCGGGCCGACGGGCCGTCCAATCCCAGCGCAGCAGCACCGAAAAGAAGCCCTGGAAGGACCTACCGGACCTCAGCGAGGTCGTGGAAACCGAGTTCATCCGCCCGGTCCTCCTGGGTGAGAGCGTCCTGCCCTACCGCGTTCTACCGCCCCGCGAGGCGGTGCTCCCGCTAGCAGGCACCGAGATCCTGCACAGCGACCATGACCGGCTGGACCTCTACCCCGGGCTCAGCCGATGGTGGCGCAGCGCCGAGCAGCTCTGGAACGAGAACCGCTCCAGTGACCGCCTCAGCCTTCTCGACCAACTCGACTTCCGCCGCAAACTGTCCGTCCAGCTCCCCGGCACGCCGCTTCGTCTGGTCTATGGCAAGGCAGGCATGCACGTCGCCGCCGCGCTCGTCGACAACCCCACCGCGGTCATCGACCACAAGCTGTATTGGGCCACCGTGACCAGCCGCGCGGAAGGCATGTACCTGTGCGCCATCCTCAACAGTCCCGCGCTCACCGACGCGGTCCGTCCCCTGATGTCCTACGGCAAAGACGAACGCGACATCGACAAGCACCTGTGGAAGCTCCCGATCCCGCTGTACAACCCGGATAACCCCGTCCACCAGCGCCTCGCCGACTTGGGTCAGACAGAAGCCGACCTCATCAACGAACTCGACCTGGATACCAGCGGGAATTTCGTAGCCCTGCGACGCAGCGCCCGGGACGCCCTCGCCGCAGGAACCGCGGCCCCGGAGATCGAGGAGATCGTCATCGAACTCCTCGGCGCCTAGACGCCAGCGTATGGGTCAGGAAGCCCGTCTTCACCCAGTGAAGCGCCCCGGGTTCGGTAGAGGCTTTAGGTTGTGGCTGTGACCTGTGGTTGGGTGGTTCTGGCGGTAGTGGAGGGCATCGTATTCGTCGGGTGGTACGTGGCTGATCTCACCGTGGAGCCGGGTGGTGTTGTATCAGTCCACGTACTCGGCGGTGGCCAGCTCGACGCCGGTCAGGTTTTTCCACGGCCCATGCGGTTTGAACAGCTCGGTCTTGTACAGGCCGATCGCCGACTCCATCAGTGCGTTGTCGAGCGCGTCGCCGACGGTGCCGATGGAGGCGTCGATACCGGCGTCGACCAGGTGCGTGGTTAACCGGAAAGAGGTGTACTGCGACCCGGCGTCGCTGTGGTGCACCAGGCCGGGCCCGACGGGGTGTCCGCCCGGTCGCGCCGCGACAGCGCCATGTCCAGGGCGTCCAGCACCAGCCTGGTCCGCTTGGTGGTCGAGGCGGTCCAGCCGACGATCGCGCGGGAGAAGATCTCGACCACGAACGCGACGTAGACCACGCCGGCGCAGGTGGTCACGTGCGTGAAGTCGGCTACCCACCGGCGGTTCGGGCTGCTGGCGGTGAAGTCGCGGCGCAGCAGATCGACGGCCCGCTCATGCCCGTCGTCGCGCACGGTGGTACGGATCTTGCGGCCGCGGCGGGCACCGTGCAGACCGAGTTCGCGCATCAGGCGCTCAACCGTGCAGCGCGCCACCTGGTGCCCCTCGCGCTGCAACTGCCGCCAGACCTTCCGGGCACCATAGACCCGAAAGTTGGCCTCGAAGATGCGGGTGATCTCGGTCTTTGTAACTCGTCACGCACCGCCCGAGGCGAGGCGGGACGTGACTTGGCAGCGTAGTAGGTGGACGGACAGGCCGCCCTCAGATCACCGGCCTGCCCCGTCCAGCGGGCGAGGTTGTGGCGGGCGGTCAGGTGTCGGGATGCTCGGGGCCGCGCCCTGGAAAGAAGCTAGACCCGCTAGTCCACGAGTGTGGGGCGGGTCCGCACGAACAACATAACACACCCACCTCGGCGCCCCACGGACGCCAACAACAGCTCGTGAGGCACCGCCCGCAGTGGGCAGGCAGTGCCGCCTGGCTGAACTGTCCCGGCCTGACGGGCGGGGTGGCTCCAGGCCCGCGCGCCGGCAGGCAGCCAGCGGCGGCCCGGAGCCGACCGCGTTCGATCGGGGTGGCGGGGCGTTCACAGGTCGGCGCGCCTGGGCGCCCTACCCCATGACGCCTCCCGAGGAAAGCAAAGACTCGTCTAGCTTCAGGCCGAGTCAGACGGGGAGCGGGTTGTGCTCGGTCTAGCCTGCAGTCAGGGATAGATGCCGGGCGGTGTGGACGCCTCGTCCGGGTGATCGCCCCGGCCGCGATCATCCAGTGACCCTAGGGGCCGTTGCCCCACCACCTTGCGTTTCAGCATGTGCAGAGGTCGCTGCGCGCTTCTCCGAACTGGACCCGGCCGGGGGGTGACGGAGATGCATCATGCCTCACTCGCGTTCGCAATCGCCTGCCCACATGCTTCAGCGGTACACCGGCGCTCATGGTGTCGTCGCAGGCAGATACCTGGCGGCCCGAGGGGACGGTCAGCGCCTGATCCCCGCCGCCAGCGTCACCCAGGCAGCCCTCGAGACGCGGCTGCTGTTCGCCTGCGGAAGGTTCGACTACGGCCGGAGGGACGAGAGTTTCTCCAAGAGGGAAGGGGCCGGGGGCCCGCTTCCGCCGCTGGGGCTCAACTACGTTCTGGGCGAGCGCGACGCACTTCAGGTGAGCGTTCATCCGCGCCTGCTGCCGCAGTTCATCGACCAGGTGCTGCCCCGGATCGAGGCCGATGGCAGCGAGGTCACCGGTATCCCCGGGCTTCGCGCTCATGTCCGTGATCGCTTCGTGTCGCTGCGGCGGCTGGGCGAGGCTGGACGCATCGTGGTCAGGGTCTCGGGCAAGAGGTGGGAGAGGGCCACGAAATACGCGCTGAGCGGCATCGACTCCCGCAACGTTGCATGGCTGGCCAAGCCCGACAGCTGGCATTCGGCGGAGATCGAATTCTCTGCCCGTTACGGGCACCATTGCGACTACGGCCGGGATGGCAACGCCTTCCTGTCGGACGTGCTGCGACGGGTCAACGTCCTCAGCGGCGACGGCACCTCCGCCTCGTACTGGGATCTGTGGTCCAGCCGCCGCGGTTGTGTTGAGCTGGAGTGGCGGGGCGGTCCCTTTCATCGCCGTGTGCTCGACCTGCTGCTGGACCCCCAGTTCGGATTGGACGCCGAACTCCAAGAACCCGCCCGCGTGTGCCGCTGCGACGACAGCGACCCCACCCGCTACAACGAGTGCTACTCGATGGAGTTGATCGGCGCTGGTGGTGTCGATCTGAACCTTCGGCGGCAGCGCCCCTACGGCCTGGACGTCCAGGCCGTGATGGCTAGATACGGGTGAGCCCGCTGCGGCCGGATCGTCGATTCCCTTGCGCCGGGGGCAGGCGACGCAGGCGGGCGACGCGGGCGCGGGCCCGATGGCGCTCGGCCATCAGGAGAGCGTGGTCGAGCCCGCCATGCGCGGGGGCGCGCTTGCCGATCGGCGCCGACGCCGGGCACGCGTCCGCGGGACTCCTTCACACTGGAAGCCTCACCAGTCTCGGCTGCCGCCACCAGGTCCGCGCCTTCCGTACCGCCGGACCGGAGGATCCCCTGGGGCCCGGCGCCCGGCCGGCCGACCTGCTGCCTACTCGCGTTGCTGACGCCCTGCTGCCCGAAGAGGGGGAGTGAGAGGCGGGTTCTGCGGGCCCGGGCCCGGTCGACGCCTCGGTCCTGCTGACCAGCAGACACCGAGCCGGTTGAGGCGCGCAGGGTGTCGCCGCCGGGTCGTCTGAATGAGGTCGCAGTAGCAAGTTCTGCCTCCGCGAGCGAACCAGCATAGGTACATTAGTAGTTATGAAGAGGGTGACCGGCGCGCAGCTTGACGTCCTAGAGGCGCTGCTTTCTGCGCATCGCCAGCGGGTCCAGCTGCACGGCTGGGAGATCATGAGGGCGACCGGGCGGCACGGGCCGACGGTGTACCGCGCGCTGGACAGGTTCGCCGAGGCGGGCTGGCTGGACAGCGAATGGGAGAGCGCCAATCCCGTCGCGGGTAAACCGCGGCGGAAGTTCTACACTCTCACCCCTACCGGGGCCCAGGCTGTGGTCGCGGTGCTGCGCGAGCGCCGCCCGCAGGCACTGCGCCGCCGCCCGCGGCCGGCGCCGGGACTGGGCGGTGTGTCCGGCGGCGGGCTGGAGGCGCGGTGAACAGCGCGGTGATGATGGGGGTCTGCTGCGGCATCGCCGCCGGTTTGGCCGTGGCCGAGATCAGTGCGCTCACTCCGGCGCTTGCCCGCATGATCGTGCGGCGTGCCGCACGATCCTTCTACGCCGACGATGCCGACCTGGCGGCCCAGCGAGCTGAGGAGTGGCAGGCGCTGATCCAGGCCCGGCCCGGCAACATCCTCAAGCTCGCAACCGCGGCCTTCTTCGGCGGTGGCGCCGCGGCGCTGGCCATCGCGCGCACCGCGGGACGAGCACGCCAGGCCCTGCTTCAGAAAGCGACGCGGGAACAGCAGAACCTGACTCTTCTCCAGAGCCTGACCGTTCTCCCCACGCTGGCCGTGTGGTGGATCGGGGCAGCAGGTGTGGCCAGTGTGTTCGACCTTGCGGCGGGGATGGCCTTATTCGGTGCTCTGATTCTGATCAGCTCTGCGGTCGTGGTGATTCGGACCGTACGGCGGCGCAAACAGTACACGCGCATACCTCCGAAATGATCGCTGGCTAGTGGAGGTGCGCGGCGGACGGTCGCCCGCGGTGCCCGCGATCGGGACGAGCCTCGAGTCAGCCTTTTGCTCGCTCGCCCAGGTCGTGCAGTACCGCTACGATGCGCCGGGCGAGTTCGGGGGTTAGTTCCACGGCGGCGTCTTCGTTGTCGAGGAGGGCGAGTTCGACTTGGGCCGGGCGCGGCGTTCAGCGGGGCCACGAACGCCTTCAAGCGCAACTGGACGGTTGTCGGCTCACCGTCGGGGACCTTGCTGATGTCGGTGGTGAGGATGTCCACCGGCTCGCTGAGGTGATGGAACCCGTCCTCTAGGTGCAGGTAGGCGTCGGCGTCGAAATGCTCTGTGGTGCACCAGGAGGGGCAAGGCTGCAGACGAGCCACCATTCGGGTGCCGGACGTGTCTGAGGCAACCGGAGCCCGTCCTGTGCCGCGCGGTTCGCGGTTGCTTCGTCGTCGATTCTCGTCTCGCTCCGGCGCGCCGCGGCCGTCCGTTTGAAGAAGCGGGGCCTGTCGTGCTCGCCGCCGGGGCGCGGGCGCGAGCGGAGAAACCTCCTCGAACTCTCCTCTGGAGCGGGCGACCGGTGCCGCGATAGATTCATCATGCGGCACGGGGAGTTCGGGCCGGGGCGCCTTGGTGGCGTGCCTGTGCTGGCCATCTGCCTGATCACCTGTCCGGTCACGGCCACGATGTCACATGCGCCCCGACGCCTCTCCTGCTCCGCGCAGCCGCGGCGGATCCGGCATCTCCAAGGTGCCCGCATGTCCACTGGTCCACAACGAGATTGATCATTTCCAGCGACAGCACGAACTCCACATGGAAGCCGCAAGTTCGCAGGCCCAGCCAGGGCACGGCCTCCGAGAGCGCCCTGATCAAGGCCTGGCGCGCACGAGCGACCTCGTCGACAGCCTCGACGAGGTCAGGGCTTTCTGGCGATGCCGCCGTAGGCCTCGACGGTGTCGGGGGTGATGGGGGAGGGGGCGGGTCGCCAGTGCGTCAGCGGTACGACGCCGGGGTCGATGAGGTCGAGGCCGGTGAAGAACTCGCGGATCTGATCGGGGCTGCGGAGCCGGTAGGGGGCGGCGCCGGTGGAGTCGTAGTCGTGCTGGGCGTCGATGAACGCCTGGTCGGTGGCGGTGCCGTCGTAGAGGGCCAGGAAGCTGCCGGGCGGGAGTGCGTCCAGCAGTGTGTCGACGATGGCGTGGGCGGTGTCGTCGTCGGGGACATGGCCCATGACGCCCATCAGCATCAGCGCGATCGGCTGGAGGAAGTTCAGGAACTGGCGTGCGCCGGTGAGGACCTGCTCGGGGTGGCGCAGGTCGGCGTCGAGGTAGTCGGCGGCGCCTTCGGGGCTGCTGGTCGCCAGCGCGCGTCCCAGGACCAGGACCAGCGGGTCGTTGTCGACGTAGACCACGCGGGAGTCGGGGGCGGCGCGCTGGGCGAGCTGGTGGGTGTGGTTGTCGGCCGGCAGCCCGGTCCCGATGTCGAGGAACTGCCGGACGCCTTCGTCGGCGGTCAGGTAGGTGACGACGCGGTCGATGAAGTCGCGGCCGGCGCGGGCCAGCGGAACGATTCCGGGGAAGATCCGCGCGTAGTCGTCGCCGGCCTGCTGGTCGACGGGGAAATTGTCCTTTCCTCCGATCCAGTAATTCCAGACCCGCGCCGAATGGGGGACATCGGCATGGATGGAAGATCCATGTGCCTTATCGGGTGGAATGTCGGGTCTGGAACGGCACTGCCGGTCGTCGCTGCACATCGTGAGCCCTCGGTCTGCGCGTGGATGTCTCCCCCTGGGGTGACATGAGAGCAGACCGGGAGCGGTATTGCATCAGGGAGCGGATCATTGCTAGAGCTGGTCACGCATTCCCAGCAGCCAGGTGACACTGTCATGAGGTTCCAGGGCTCGGGCGGCTAGCCGGTTGAAGCGCAGTACGAGCTCTTCGCTGGTCTGGGCGTCGTCGACGTAGTGGCCGAAGTCGTAGTGCTCGAAGAAGGCGATGTCGCCCAGTGCGGTCTCGGGGAACCGCATTAAGGTGAGCGGCCCGTCGGGGACGGCGCGTTCGGCTCTGGCGCCGCACAGGAGCTGAATGGTGACGTGCGGGTAGGCGGCCAGGGAGATCAGGTACTGGATCTGCTCGAGCAGCGCCTCCGGCGGCGCCGCGCGGCAGTTCAGGGCGCGCTGGTCGATCACGGCCCAATAGTGCGGCGGGTCGGGGCGGTGCAGGATCTGCTGGCGCACCTTGCGCAGCTCGACGCGCCGGGCGAGTTCACCCTCTTCGACGTCGGGCAGGTCCTGGGTGATGAGGTGCCGAGCGTAGCCGGGGGCCTGGAGCAGGCCGGGAACGCAGTGCGGGGCGTAGACGCGGATCAGGGACAGCAGGCGCTCTAGGGTGAGGTAGGGCCTGAGCCATTCTGGGATTAAGGGGCGGTACTCGCTCCACCATCCCTCATTGTCCGCGCGGATGCGGTCCAGCAGTTCTCGTGCGGCCTGGCGGGGGCAGTGGCCCGGGGGCTGCGCACCGGCTACCGACAAGAAGGCCGCTCCGAGCCCCATGCTGGCTGCCAGCGGGTCGCAGGAGATCAGGCTGGTGCCGCGCCCGGGCGCCTGACCGGGCCTGCCAGGCCCCGGCCTGGGCGCCGGCGTGTCGTGCTGTGCCCGGCCGGGCGCTGCCGCGGGTGCGCGGCACGGCGACGTCGGCTCCTGGTGGGCATGGCGCCGTTCGGATGGCGGCTCGGCGGCCGCGGCGGCCGTGGTTCGGGGCTGGTAGAAGCTTCGGTGAAACTCCTCCCAGGGCGTCATCGCCGCGGCGGCGATGCCTTGCTGCTCGGCGATGTGGTGGATCACTGCCCGCAGGCTCACCGCCAGTTCCCAGCGAAGCCTGCTCTTGTGCTTGCCGCACAGGACGTCGTTGGCCGTCGTGCGGGGCACCTCCTTGATCTTCACCCCGTGGAACGTGCGGCCGGACAGTTCGGCCGAAATGCGCTTAATTTCGGTGAAAGTGGGGTTATTGGCCGTATTGCGATCACGATTCAGCAGGGTCACCACTGCGGAGTACCGGCCATCATGATCATTTCTCGTCATGTTTCATCCGATCGTTTCCAGGTCGTTCACCCGCCATGTCGCCGACCATAGCGGCGGCGTGCCTCCGGATAGCGGGTCACATGACACATAGCAGTCGCGCTAGTTGAGGATCACTCAACATGCCAGGAGACAGTCGCACCAAGCGAATGGCCGAATAGCCTGAGTTCCCGGACACGACCCGGATACCCGGCGGTATATCCGGGAACATCCGGGAACCGATGTTCAGGGGGCGCGGGTCCGCTTGCGGCCGTCAGGGTGAACCATCCCCGCCGCCCAGGTCCAACCTCCAGGCGAGCGCGGGCCCCACACCCATCGCACGGAGGAGATCGCCATGTTCTGCCCCGCCTCGCCGCTCCGCCGCCTCATCGCCGCCTCCGAACCCGCCGCCTCCGGCCCGGCAGGCGCGGCAGCCATTGGCACCGGCGCCAGGTGCCTGGACGAGGCGCGAGACGCACTGTCGCTGATCACCATCCGGTCGATCCAGACCGGCAGGACCCTGCCCGAGGCGCCGCTCGCAGACCTCACCGCGGACCAGCTCGTCGAGTTCTGGGCCGACGAGTCCATGCTCGACTGATCTCCAGCCCGCCCGCCGCGTGGTAGCCCACCGCGGTTTGCCGCCGACCCGGCGGGCGCTCTCCCCACTCCCCCGACCGCGCCCATACTTCTAGCGAGTCCTCATGCACACAACGCTCGTCGGCGTCGACATCCTCCGGTTCGGTGACCAGCGGCGCGACGCCGACGCCCAACGGCTGCTGCGCAAGCACCTGTACGAGAACCTCCAGCAGGCCTTCGAGACCTCCCACCTGCCGTGGGCGGAGTGCTATACCGAGGACCGCGGCGATGGCGCGCTCATCCTGCTTCCGAGCGAGGTAGCGCCCACCAACGTCATGGATCCCCTCGCCCACCACCTCACCGCGCTGCTGCGCCGCTCCAACCGCCTGGCCAACGACCTCGGGCGCCTCCGGCTCCGCATGGCCGTCCACGCCGGCGACGTCGAGCACGACGACCACGGGGTCCTCGGCGCACCGCTGACCCACCTTTTCCGGCTCCTGGAGGCCCCGGCCTTCAAACAGCGCCTGCACGAGGCCCCCGACGCCGACTTGGCGATGCTGGTCTCCCAGGAGCTCTACCAGCACGCCGCTGCGACCGGGCGCATCAACCGCGCCGCCTACCGCCCGATCAACATCAGGCACAAGGAGACCCGGGCCAGCGGCTACCTCTGGCTGCCCCCCACCTACAACACCGAGCACTGACCGGTGCTCCGCCGATGCCAGTCCTCGGGCTCAACCGGCTGGCTCTGAGACGATCCGCCCGCTAGTTAGTCGGCCGTAGGACTCCGGGGGCCCTGCCCGGCTGAGCTTCGGCGGCGCCTAGAGTTCCTCTTCGCCTCCCTCATCAGCGATAAAAGCCGCTGCCTCGGCGAACGCTGCGTCGTCGTACTTGGGCTCGACCAGTTCGGGTTCCAGGTTGCCGCGGGTGCGGGCCATGGCCATCCCTTCGCGGGTGCGCATCTTTAGCAGGTCGGCCTCGAACTCGCCGAAGACGGCGAGCATGTCGGAGAACATCTTGCTAATGGAGTTGGCGGGGTCGCGGATGCTGCCGCCCAGCGAGAGGCGTACTCCTCGTCGACGAGAGTTCTCCGATATCGCGGGCGTCGGGGACCGATCGGGCGGGCCGGTTCAGTTTGGGGGCGACCACGGTGTCGCCAGCGCGGACGGCTGTGAGCGGCCTGGCCGAGGCCGGCCGTTCCCGGTTGGTGCCGGTGAACCTTGTGTCGAGACAGATGCGATCATCGGGCACGCCGAGTCCGTGCAGAATCTCGGTCAGGCGGTGAGACCCTGTAGGACGGTTGAGCAACGGGCGTAGCCGATCACTTCCCCCGCTCACGCAGCGTAACCATTTAGCCCCCATCGCCGGACGTTTTTCACGGACCACCTATATGAGGCGGCGTTCTCGCAGGTCGGTCATCTCGGCGTTCGCGTCGGAGAGTGTCTCGTTGAGCGCTCCCCTAACGGCCAGGCACATCGGAACGGAATGTGACGCCAGCGTCAGCCGAAATGACCGCCTAACGAGTCTGTTCGTTGCGATGCTGGTCGCCCCCTGACCGGCTCGTTCTGGTCTTCGTTGCGGTCGACCGCCGACTGCGCACGCCGGTCGAAGTCGTCCTGCCATGAATCGCTGCGCGGGTCGCTGGCGGCCGCGGACTGGATCCGGATGGCCCGTCCTGTCCATCGGAGTGTGTCTGTCCATGGCCTGGACGTACCGGCCGCGCCTTGCAACCACGAACGCGTCCGCGAGCACCGCGCCAAGGCGCAGCGGCTCGGCGCCCGCTCCGCCCGGCACGGGAGTAGCTCTCGTTCGCGTTCGGGCCGTGAACACCGACGCCCCGCCCGCTCCGAGGGAGGAGAGTGCGGGGCGTCCGCGTAGGGTTTAGCTCTCGAAACGGTCGATGAACTCCTTCGCCAGGTTCCGCCAGCCCTCCAAAGGGACCTCCTCACCGATCCTCTTGGCGGCGTAGGCGAGGTCCTCGGGGTTGTCCGGCGCCCAGTCGGGATCCCGGGTGGCGATCCGCAGCGAAGAGCCGTCGACCTTCCAGTACAGGACCCCGGCCGTGTGCTTGTCCTCGTCGGCTCGCGTCATCGCCACGATCCCGTCCGTACCGTTGGCCAGGTCCCTAGCAACCTGCGGGAACTTGGACCGGTAGGGCCAAGACTCCCACGCCCCCTCGAACGACAGATCGAGCGCGACCTTGTTGTGCGGGAGGGAGACGCGCTTGTTCAATATCAGACCGAGCGCCATCCCCCCGGAGACGGCGTTCCGCTGCCGTGCCGGTGTCAATGTCATCGGGAAAATGTAGCCCTCGCCGGGGCCGGCGCCGGGGCCTGTCGATCAAGCCCATAGATGGTGGGGCGTGCCGATCGTCCGGGGGTGGTCCGGCGAGGTGCTTGCAGCGGCTAGCACCGGGACGGCGGGCCACACCCGCGTCGGAACGCTCAACGGACGTAACGTCGGAGCTTGAGTGGCAGCCGACCGGCCAACGGCGTTAGCGAGCGGAGTTGAGTGGCATCGAACGCCAGGTCAGAGCCATATCCACTGGATTCCGCCGTTACTGCCGGAACCCCCTTTGAAGGCGAGGGCTTCAACACGATGTTGACGCCCGGCCGGGCCCCGCCGACGACCGCGCAAACAGGGCCATGCAGCGCAATGCCGCGGCTGCAAGGGGAGCCGCCGTGGGGCCCCGGATGAAAAAGACGGCCGTTGAGGTGTCCCGCGCTGGCAGCATGGAGCCGGCGAAGCGACGAAACGGGAGGACGAACGTGGCGAACGAACCCGGGAGCGAAGTAGCGGTGATCGTTCACCCGGACGTTGAGGTGATCCAGGACAGTGGGCTGCCAGAGCTCATGTCGCGGATCCGGCCGCAGTGGCAGTCGAAGGGGCTGATCGAGCGCGTCCGTCGGCTCATGGCCGTTGACCCGAGCAGCGCCTGCCAGCGGCTCCTCAACGCTGCGATCGCAGACCTTCGGGAGAAGATCAACATCGCGGGTCTCGACATTGCCCGGGACGCCGCGAAGGCGAGCAAGCTCCCGTCGGTGGAGCGGCCGGAGGACATCGAGAACTACTCGACGCACAACATCATCGAGCTGTCGTACCGCATGGGTCTGCTGTCACGCCCTGAGTGGCGCCGGTTGTCCAGGTCTTACGAGATACGCCGCGACCTGGAGCACGAGGACTCGGAGTACGAGGCCGGGGTCGAGGACTGCGTCTACATCTTCAAGACCTGCATTGAGGCGGTCCTCTCGCGGGACCCGGTGACCCTCATCCGGGTCAGCGAGGTCAAAAAAGTCATCGAGACCGCCGGCCCGGCCACCGCGGACCCCAGCTTGGTGGAGGACTACCAGCACGCGCCAGACAGCCGCCAGCTAGAGATCGGGAAGTTCCTGTTCTCCACTGCCACCAGCGACGACGAGCCGGACCTGGTTCGGCAGAACGCCTTCACGATGACGGGGATCCTTGCTGAGGTGACCCGGCCTGCCGTAACGGTCGAGCTGGCCAAGCATGTTCAGGACAAGATCGGCCGGCGGACCCCGCTGACCGAGCTTCAGGTCCGGGTGGCGTCTGCGTCCGGTGTACTCCCGTACCTGCGGAAGCCGCAGCGTCGCGCGTTCTTCGCGGCCTTCCTCGAGCAGTTGAACCGCATCGGTCACCACTGGTCCTCCACCACGGCCCACGGGGACCTTCTCCGCAAGCTTCAGGAGTTCGGTGGGCTGCAGGCGATCCCGGACCAGGAACTCCGCGAGATCCTCAAGTGGATGGTGCTGCTCTACGTGGGTGAGCCGGGGGGCCGCGGCATGGGGGTGAACCGGAAGGTGTTCTACAGCAACTCCGGCGCCCCGCTTGTCGCCTCGATCATCCAGGACGCTCAGGAAATCGCCCGGCCGATCCTCATCGAACTCGGGTCCGACAAGGACGTCCAGCGGGCGTGCACCCAGAGCACCTACATCGAAAGGCGCTACCAAGACCTGCTCGACATCGCTGAGTCGTGAAGGCCCTTCGAGGAGGCCCCCTGCGGTCCGATCCTCCTCGGAGGCCCTGCCCTGGCCCGCCAACTCCTGGCTCAAACCCGCCGAAACTCAACAGCTCCAGAAGTCGGGCCACGGGCATCGGAGTCCTGGTCGGCACCAGCCGAGGTGCTGATGAACGAACGACCTCGGGTGGTGCCCCGACCAGTCCAGCCACCAGGGCTGCTATGCGCGGGGGACGCTCACCGTCGCCACCACCGCACTACACCTGGCCCAGGCCGGCGCGATCACCCCGCGCGGCAACCTCGGCCCGCTCCTGGCAGCCCAACCGCACCAGCCCGTCTACGACGCCGATCAGCCCAGCGCGGCAGAGTTGTCACCTATCTCGCTGTTCGTCGGCGAGGGGCCGGATCTGGAACCGGCTCGGATCGCCTTGACGGACCTGGTCGGTGAGGCGGGTCGCGACGCTCCATCGCAGGAACTGGACGACGGTCTGCGGTGTCACGTTCCTGCCGAGATGGTCGCTGGCCATGGCGGCCAGCGTGTCGGCGTCGCCGTCGAAGTATCCGCTGGTGCTCTGGGTAAGCACCGCTGCCCAGACGCTTCGCCAGGTCCTGCGGCGGTCCTCGGGCCAGCGGGTCGCGCGTTCATCGAATGCCCGCATGTGCGGATCACTGGTCAGCTCGTTCCGAGTTCTGGCTGCCAGGGACGGTGCCGATGGGGGTTCGGGCCGTGCGGTCGCGGTGAGGTCATCGACTCGTTTGCGTCGGGTTCGCTTGCGTTCGATCTGCAGGGTCTCGGGTCCTCCGGGCTCGGTCGGTGCGGCCAGGACCCGCAGCCGACCGCTCAGGCGCAGCGTGCGCATGACCCCCGCCATCTTGGCCTGGCGGGTCTTGTCCCATGGCCTGGTCGCGGTCACGTAGCCACACCCCACGGCGACCTGCCAGCGCGGCAGCCGGACAACGCCGTCTTCGTCGGCGACCGAGGCCAGGAACCGCATCAACGCCTCGGCCAGTGAGGAGTGCCGCGGCGTCCTTCGAGCGGCCGGCACGCTGGCTGGGGCTGGGGCTGGGGCTGGGGCTGGGGCTGGGGCTGGGGCCTGGGGGTGTGCTGGCGGTTGCGTGCGTCGTCCTTGTCGGACGGCCAGTTCCGGAGGGACCCATCCGGCCGCGGCTCGGCGGTTGCGTTCCTGGATCGACAGGCGGCGTGATGGGTGCAGTGCGCGCTGCTCTTGGCCGTCCTGCACGCAGCTGGTCCCCGGCAAGGCGCCGCAGACCGGGCACATCAGATGCCAGGTGGGGAATTCGGGATCTTGTCGTTCGGCACGCACCAGGTACAACGCCGCCGCTCCTTTCTTGACGCCAGACGGTGACAGGCTCGTACAGGTCGAGCATTTGATCACCTTGATGGCGAGTACGGGCAGGGAGCGGCACGACACGCAGGGACTCCATCTGCTGGCCGAATCGTCGCCGACCCGTCAGAGGGCGTTGACCGATCCCCGGGGCCAGGACTGAACGGAAGAACCCGCTGCGGCATGCGAACCGTTGCCTGCAGAACGGTGCGCAATGGGTACCGCTGATCACTTCGTCGTCGGCTCGGTAAGCCTGGCTTCCAGGTCGGCGATCATCTGGGTGAGCAGGCTGGTGTCCTCGCGCCGGACCGTCTGGGGGCCGATCTTGTCGATGCCGGCGACTTTGGTGATGCACTCGTCGGCGGCCTGGGCCATCGCCTGGAACTCGGTCTGGGCGATCGAGCGGGTGTTGGCGGCTTCGAAGGTGGTCGCGCGGTGCATGTCCTTCACCGACGTCATCGCCGCTCGTGCGGCTGCCATGGCGTCGCGGGCGCTGAACTGGTCCCCGTTGCCTTGGCGCATGTAGCGGGTGGTGAAGATCCGGCGGCGCTTGGGGTCGGTCGACGGCATGAACCGCTCCAGTCGGTCGCCCCGGTCGGCGGCGATCACCCGGACCAGCCGGACCGCCCGCTGCAGCCGGGGCTTGCTCTTGATCCCGACGCCTTTGCCGATGTCGTCGTAGGACAGTTCCTGGCCGTGGTTGCTAAGCAGCCACATCATCACGTCCGCGACGTCGGTCTCGGCCTGCGTCCAGCCGGCCGCGTCCCGCCGCGGGCTCACCGCAGTCCGCCATTGTCGTCCAGAAACGCGGCCAGGGCGGCGTCGTCCAGGGCGGCACCGGTGGCCAGGTCCCGGACGGCTGCGATGGCGGTCTCGGCGTCGTCGCAGAGGTCGGCGATGGCCTCGGCCCGCTCCGGGGTGAAGTTGATGTGCTGCTTGCTCAACCGGGCCACCGCCCGGGCGGCGGCCATCTTGATCGCGGCGATGGCGTTGAACACCTCCATCGACGCATCGGCCTCGTTTCCGTCCCGGGCGGCCCGGGCCGCCGCGGCGAGGGATTCCCGCTCGCTGCGGTGGGCGTCGAACTCACTGGTCCGCTGCGAGGTGACCGCGTCGGCGGCCTCACGGTCGTCTGCGTCCGCTCTGGCCTGACGGGCGTCGAACTCCGCCAAGGCATCCCTGGCCGCCGTCCGGGTCGTCTCGTCGGCCAGCAGCGCGTTCTTGACCGCGCTCGGGTGGCTGATGACGTAGGTGATGGCCGCAGGCCGGATCCCGGACGCCTCGGCCTCCCGCTCGATGTTCTCGCGCCGCTCGGCCGACATGTTCCTGGTCTCCCAACCGCGGTAATAGCCGTCCTTGCCGTAGAACGGATACTTCTTGAGGTCGGGAAGCTCGATATGTTCACCGGGTTGCAGGTCCAGGGCGTGCGGAAACAGGCCATCGGTGGCCTCGGCCAGCCGGTTCCATGCCCGCCAGAGGGCCATGACCCGCTTGGCGCTGGTGTCGGCCCGCTTGGCGAACTCCCGCGCGCTGATCCGCAGGAAAGTGTTTCGGCCGAAACACTTTGTGGACTCCTGTTCGAACCCGACCCCGTCGCCTTCCCCGGGCAGGACACGTCTTGCGACCAGGTAGGCCAGCATCCATGGGCCCGACTGCTCGATGCTGGTGAACTGGGCGATGTCGTCGGCGAGGGCCTCCTCGCCGTCATTGCCGGTCGGCGCGGTCCCCTGCTCAGGTCGGGCCTGCTTGGGCTGGGCCTGCTTGGGCAGGTCCGGCTCGGGCGTCCAGTAGCCCTCCTCCGTATTCATCAGGTGGCCTGGTGCGCCATAGCCTGTGCAGCAGCGGCCGGGCGGCGGCTGGTGCGCGCGGCGGCGGCCGGGATCGCGCTGACCTGGCGGGCCCAGACCATGAACACGTCCAGGTCGCCAAGCGCGACCGAGACGTCGACCTGCTCTGCGGGGTCGAGTTTGAGGATGTTCGGAGGAAAGCGCTTGGCCAGCCGTCCGGCCTGTCCGGCCAGCGCGGTCAAGGCCGCGACCAGCGCGGCGCCACTTCCCGCCTGGGGCGGGGCGGACGGGGTCTGGGACTGCTGCTCGGCTTTCTCGGTCCTGCGGGCCTCGAGCGCGGCGGTCACCTCGGCGCGGGTCACCTTCTCTTGGATGGCCAGGTAGTTGACCAGGTCGTCACGGTTGGGGCTGTGCTGGACCTCGGTGACGTAGTCGGCGACCTCGTCGTCGGCGTCGCGGGCTGCTGGGCTCATGACCGCGGCCAGCGGCGGCGCCGTGCCCAGGACGGTCTGGTAAGTGGCCAGGTTGACCCGGTCGACCCCGGCGTTGCGGGCGTCGGCGATCAGATGATGCAGCTTGGCGTAGCCGGGATCGGGCACTTGGCCGCCCCGCGGGCGGGCGCCCTCCCGCAACACGCTGTAGGAGACGAAGACACCGGACTCTTCCAGGTGCATGCGCAGGTCGGGGGTGACCGCCGCCGCCGTCGCCCGCCACTGCTTGGCCGTGCTCACCGACAAGCCGATCCGCTCGCAGAACGCTCCGAGCGCGGCGGCGCTGCCGGCCCACTCGGCCGCCAGGATGTCGCCGATGGCCAGCTGCCCAGCGCGTCCTGCGATCATCAGACGGCGGCATTCGCGCACGTCGCGCTCAGTGAACCTCAACCCAACCCCCGACCGGAGCCCGACCAACGACGAGCACGCAGTGTAAGCGAATGACTACGATCCTGTTGGGTGATTGCCTGGTCAGGTCTGGCAGGTGCGGGTTGCTTGACAGACGCCCGCGGCGGTCACCCTTCGAGGTTGGCCGATTTGATCATTTTTTTGAGGGCTTGGCGGTTGGCGGTCAGATTGTTCTCGGCGTCGGTCAGCCTGGCCTGCAGTTGCGCGTTGTGCGCTGCGGTGGCGTCGCGTTCGACGGCCAGGCGTTCGACCTGTGCCAGCAGCTCGTTGATCCGTGCCGTCAGCTCGGCGGTGCCGGCGTGTTCCAGCGCCGCCCCGAGCCCGCGCTGAACGGTGGCCTTCAGCTTGTCGCGCTCGGCGCGCAGCTGTCTGATCTCCTCGCGGGCCAGCTGCAGGTCGCAGGCCAGGGACGCGGCCGAGGCCCCGTCGGCTCTGGCCCCCAACTTCTCGGCGCGCCGCTGAGACTTGTCCGCCGCGCGGGCCTGCCCGGCGATAGCGGCCTCGACGTGCTCACGGACACCCTGTGAGTAGACCAGCATGCGTGACACCCCGGCGCGGCGGGCGACCGCCTGCGCCGAGATCTTCTCCCCGCTGGCCTTCAGCTCCTCCAACGCGGCCAGCACCCTGGCCCGTTTGCGGCGGCTGTCCTCGGCTCGCGCGGCGGCCAGCACCTCGCCGGGACTGCGCTGCTCGCCACTTTGCCGCCCTCCACTGCGCCGCCTTCCTCCGGCCACCGCAGGCGACGGTGAGTCGCCCGTCCCGCTGCTCATGCGGTCTCCTGTCCGCGACCTGGCAGCCGGGGCATCCCCAGCTCGATCGCGGTGCCCGCCTGCTGGGCGCGGACGACCCGCAGCACCTCGGTGGCCTCTAGCAACTCCGCCCGCTCGTCTTCGGGCAGCGCGGCCAGCTTGTCCCGCGCGACAGCGGCCACTCTCTCCATCGCCTCGATGTTGTCGTCGAAGTTGCGCAGGACGAACTCATCGACCTCCATCGCCAACGCGGTCTCCCGGTCGATGCGCATCGTCGCGATCTGTTCTTCCATCGCGGGCAGGTGCGTGGGGTCGGGAGCGAAAAACTTGCAGGCGGCGCACTGGTAGCGGATGACACAGGCCCTCCCACCCGCCTTGACGTTGGCCGGTTCCCTGCAGCGGCCGAACGGCACCGCCACCGATTGGGCCTGGTAGGTGGTCCCCGAGCACGCCTTCTGGTCCCGGCCCGCCCGGTCGAAGCCGTGCCGTGCGGCCACCTTCACCGCCTCCCGCTTGCGCTTCAGGGAAACCTTGTAGTAGCGGGCGGTCGTGTTCGCCGAGCGGTGGTCCATCAACTCGCGCAGCACGTCGATCGGCACTCCTTCGTCCGCGTGCCGCTGGCAGTACGAATGCCGGAACGCATAGGGGAAGATCAAGGACCGGTCGAACGGCAGCCGTTGTCCGTCCGGCCCAAACTCCTCTGCCAACAACGTGGGAACGGCGTCGGCGAACGCCCGGACGATCGGCGAGATCTGGGCGGACTCCAGGTGCCGGACCTGCCCGAACTCACCCGCAGGGGGAAACAGGAACCCCTGCGACCCGCTCGGCAACTCGACCGTGGCGCGTACCGCCTGCCAGGTGTGGATGGTGGCCACCGTCTCCGATGGGATCGGCAGCCGTCGGCCGTTGCGGCCGCCCTTGCCGTTGTCCCAACGCAGCTGCCAGTCGTTCCCGTCCCTCTCCAGGCAATCCAGGTCCAGCTGGGCGATCTCATAGGGGCGCCGGCCGGTGTCGCGCAGCAGCTCATAGACCGCCACCGACATCGCGGCCACCTGCTGCTCTGTCATCCGCCCGTGCCGGATCCCCACGCCCAAAAGGTCGGTGTGGGCGTCCAGCTGAGCGATCACCGACTCGGGGATGGCCCTGCCGATCTCGTCCTCATTCGGGTCAGGCTGGCGGATCACGTGCGAGGGATGCCGGGTGAACCCCGCGCCCATCCCGTTCAACCGGTCGGTGAGCCGGCCCCAGTCCAGGACCTTGAACCACATCGACAGCAGATTGGACTTGTGCTTGGCGCCCATCGGCTGCCCGTCGGCCTTGACCAGGTGCTCGAACCCCGCGACGACCGCGTTCATGTCGGCGAAGGCCAACGACGCGACCTGCAGGCCGCCGCCAGGGCGGGCGTCCAAAGCCCTGGCCGCGGTCTGCACCGCCCGGTGCGCCCGGCGGGCGTCGGCAGTCGTCGGTTTGGCCTCGCTGATCCAGGCGGCCAGGGCCTCCCGCAGCCAGACCTGGCGGATCATCGATATGTCCAGATCGCCGGGTCTGGCCGTGGGCTTGCCGCGTTTGCCGCGAGCGCCCAACTCGGCCAGATCCAGCGTCGGTCGGCTCGCAGGATCCACGCCGCGGAACCGGTCGAACGCCGCCGCCACCACCCGGAACGTCTCCCGCAGCAGCGCATCCACATTCGCCGCCGCCCGCCGCGGCAACTCCCCGAACGCGAACACCGCGATCGAGCCGACCTGGTGGTCGGCCAGGATCCGCACCGACTGACGGACCGCGGTCGGGTCCAGGCGCTGCCCCCGCTCATCGCGCGCTGCCAGCGCGAACAGCACTTCCGTCCGCACCAGCGGCTCCAGCGGTGCCAGCGAGAACTGATGAACCATCAGGTGAGGGGCCTGACGGTCCAGCCAGACCTCCTCCACCGCCTGCATCCCGTCGGCCTTCAGCCGCCGGGTGTGGATGTCGCAAAGCCCCCAGCCCTGCCGCCCGTCCCGCTCGCAGCCGCCCACCAGGCAAGCAGGCACCGCCTCATAAGCAGTCGCGGCCGCGATCCACTCCTGCAGATCATCAGCCCCGCCAAGGCCCCGCATCATGTCCTTGTAACGCAGCGAACCGTGCGCCGAGCACAACCCCCACAACGCCGCGTCCCGCGGGCAGCCCGCCACCGCGCACTGTCCCGCCCGGCCGTCGACCACCCGGTCGCGGTCCGGGACGAACACCGCCCGGAACTCCTCCAGCGCCAGCCCCGAACCCGGCAGCGCCTTCTCGCAGTGGTCACACAGCGCCTGGGTGCGCGAGACCCGGTCGCAGGCCGCCACCGTGCACCGATAGGCCACCGTGGACCGGTTGCTCACATCTCCGGTGAACAGCCGCGTCGAACGGTCCCACTCCCCGGGCCGCCACCCCGGCGGCGTGTTCGCCGACAGCCACTGCGACCAGGACGCGGCCTCCTCGGGCGACAGCCCCGGCGTCTGGCCCGATGCCGATCCCGCCCCGCGCTCCGCCCGCTCCCCGAGGACGATCACCTCACCGCCGGCGCCCGGGCCGGTCACGACCGCGCCGCCCTGCGCTTGGCCGCCACCATCTCGACCGCCTCCCGCTTGTCGGCGTCGGTGACGTGGGAATACACATCCTGCGACGACTCCGACACGTGGCCGGCGATCTCCTGGACCACCCGCCGCTCCACCCCCGCCCGCCGCATCGTGGTGATCGCACTGTGCCGCAGCATGTGCGGACGAGCCCGGAACCCGGCCCGGGCCGCCAGACGGCAGAACAGATCGTGGGCGTTGTCGTACTTCATCGGCTCACCCAGTGGAGCACGGAACAGATTCACAAACACCATGTCGCAGTCCGCCGCCTCGGCGACCTCGTCCCGCTCGTGCCGGTAGCGCACATAAGCCTCGGTCGTATCGGCCTCCACCGGGATCACCCGCGGACTGCGCGCCTTGGAGAACGCGCCGTTGGCGTTCACCCGCCGCACGACATGCACGTGCGGGCCCTCATGCCGGCACCCCAGCAACCGGGAATCCGGCAGCAGGTGCATATCCTCGCGCCGCATCCCCAGCGCCTCACCGATCCTCATCGCCGTGGCGGCCAGCACCTGGATCAAGAAGGCGTCACGGGCGTGCCTGGCCAGACTCAGCAGCACGCCGATCTCCTCGTCCGACAGCCACTCATAGCCCGGCACCGCGACTCGGAACTTGATCGTGCGGGCCGTCACTGTCCGGTTCTGACCGTCTTCACCCACGTCGAACCCCGGAGGAACGAACCGCAGGAACTTCGGCTCGCCCAACATCGCCACCACCGCTGGCGGCACCCACCCCCGCGCGCAGCACCACGCCAGGAACCCACCCGCCGTCCCCATGATCGCGTTCGCGGTCCTCTTGTCGCGGAACCGCACCGCCGCCCCCGGCTTGCGCGACTGAGGCGGCAGCGGTTCGTCCACCAGCCACCGCATCATCGCGGCCAACTGCGCCAGCGAAGGCCTCGACCAATCCACCCCGTGATCCACGCAGTACGACAAGTACAACGCGATCCGGCCCGCGTACGTCTGCTCGGTGTTGAACGCCCTGCCGGCCCCCCGCAGCCCCGCCAGATACGCGCACGCCTCGGCGTGCAGACCGAAGTCCTCATCCACTACCACCCACAGCACGGACCCATCAGCGGCCACCGCACGCTCACGGCGGTAACGCTGCGGCACCGCAGGCAACGTCGCTGACATGGATGACATGCCTGAACAGCCCCCCAGATACATGTAAGGCACGGACCAGCAGACCCTACATGCTGTACATGGATGACTGCATATAGTCACTCCAGATAACGATGGTGCCTACCGCGTACTCGGCTGTGGACATCCCGCGGTCCTTGCACGTGCCGGACCATCGCCGCACCACCGTTTTCCATGCCCTCATCGGGGCTCCTTTCGCTCGTGGTCGGTACCAGGCTGCTCTGCGGGGAAGCTGGGTGATGGGCGAACCGCATTCTGTGGATAACCCGCTCACCAGGGCAGGAGGATCGTCGAGGCGATCCCGGCGATGGCCGGGACGACTCCGAGGAGGACGAAGGCGGGAAGGAAGCACAGGCCGAGTGGAGCGAGTGCCCGAATGCCCGCCGATCGTGCTCTGGCGGCGGCTGCCGCACGTGCCACACGGCGCTGGTCACGGGCGAGGCGGCCGAGGGACGGGGCCAGCGCCGCACCCGTCGACGCCGCCCGGACGGCCGCACGCGCCAAGGGCGCGAGCATCGGCTCCTCCGCCAGGGCCGGCCAGGCTTCCGCCGGGTCGGCCCCCAGTCTGATCTGAACGGACACGGCCCGCAGTTCCTCGCCGAGCGGGCCTCCCACCGCGTCCGCGACCGCTTCGACCGCCTCGTGCCAGGGCGCGCCGCCGCGCAGGCAGGCGGCGAGGAGATCGACCGCGACGGGGAGATCGGCGATGAGTCGTGCCCGTCTGCGGCGGCGTTCCCCACTGCCGAGGCGGCTGAAGGACAGCCAGACGCCCGCGGCGACCAGCACGCCGATCACTCCACCGGCCAGACCGCCCAGCAGCACCACGCACAGCGCTCCCGCCACGCCGGCGGCCACCCGTCGAAGAATGACGTCGCGGCGCCCGGACGCCTTGGATGGCCCGTCTCGCTCCTTCACCCCCGTAGCTGGGATGGATCTCCTTTGAGGGCGAGCGTGATCTGTCGCCCATGCGAGCCGTCGTCTGGGAGATGCATGCCTCGGGGAAGGCTCTCCGAACTGACCGATCAGCCTCCGCGTGGAGGCGTCGATCCCCTTGGGAAAGAGGAACCCCGATGCTGCGGCGCAGAGCATGGCCATGAGGGTCGTCATCACTTCACCTCCTCCATGCGGATCTCTGGGCGTTCATGGCGGCTCTCCGGGTGGGTTGAGGCGTCGGCTAGTGGGGGGATTCGGCGGATTTGGCCAGGTGGCGGGTCCAGTAGAGGCCGGTGGCGTTGAGGGCGGTGCCTGTGATCAGGCAGGCGAGGCCGGGAAGGGTGGTGCAGAGGAACGGAATGGGGTGGGCGCCCAGGGCGGCGGCCATGGCCAGGCCCAGGAGCGGGAGGGCGGCCAGGAGGCGGGCCGTGGCTCGAGGGCCGGCTAGCTGGACGGATACGTCCTGGCGTTGGGCCTCCTCATCGCGGAGGGCGCTTGCCAGGCCATCCAGGACGGTGGCCAAGGTGCCGCCGCGTTCTGAGCCGACGCGCCAGCAGGCCGCCAGGAGGCGAAGGCCTTCGGCGCCTGGCTGCCTCGCCAGTTCGTCCAGGTGGTCCGGGGGCGGGCGAGGCAGGCCGAGCAGTTCTTTCGAGACGTGTGGGTCGAGGACGGCGGCGGCTGCTGTGAAGGCTTCGTCAGGGGTCCGGCCGGCGGACAGCTCGGCGGCCATGGCGTCGCAGAGTTCGATGATCGAGCTTCGCCGGCGTTGCGGCAGCGTTCGACGTTCCCTGAAGCTCTCCAGTCTGATGCGCAGCGGACGCATCGGGTCGCCCGGTGGTGCCGCACCCAGGCGGTCGAGGCGATGGGCCGCCGGAGTGGGCGCCAGATAGGTCCACACCGCGGCCGCCGCGCAGAAGGCGGCGAGGACGATGAACATCAGCCACCTCGCAGGCGGAGCAGGCGGAACGGCTCGGGGGCGGGTATTTGAGTCGTCCGCGCGGAGGACGGCCAAGGAGATCGACACCACGTGCCTCGCAAGCGATCTGGACCAGAAGCGCCTGGGCGAGCCTTGCGTAGGGCGACCCGCCACCCGCCACCGGCCACCGCTGTGCAGAGACCTGGTAGTCGATCAGCCTGTCGTGCCTTGTGCGGATCAGGCGGGAGGCGGCGGGGGTCTCCGGCATATCCATGCGGCGGCTCAGAGTACGGGTCGGACGATCGACACGTGGTGCCTCGTAATGGAACAGGCGTGAGGGCGCGGGGTGGATGTCCGGCACGTCCGCGCGGCGGCAGCGCAGAGTATGGGGCGGGCGATCCAGTTGGGGTGCTGGAGGTGGGGGCCTCTTGGGCTCTAGGGGTGGTCGCGGTCATCGTTGGGGGCTTTCAGGCGGGTGGTCAGTGCGGTTGCGCCTGCGGCGGGGATGGTCTCGCCGGAGGCGGTGAAGGAGATTGCGGGGACCACGCCGACCAGGCCGTTCGGGGCACGCTGGAGGAGGCAGATCTCGGCTACTCGGCGGCGGCCTCCGCCGGGGTCGCGGACCAGGTGGACGATGATGTCCAACGCGGCGGCCAACTGGCTGTGGACGGCTTCTCGGGTCAGGCCCGCCGCGCATGCCAGGGCTTCGAGGCGTGCGGGGACGTCGGCTGCTGTGTTCGCGTGGAGGGTGCCGCAGCCTCCCTCGTGCCCCGTGTTCAGAGCTTGCAGGAGAACTACTACTTCAGGGCCTCTCACCTCGCCTACCACTAGGCGGTCGGGGCGCATGCGGAGGGCTTGGCGGACCAGGTCGTTGAGGGTCACGCCGCCGGCGCCCTCAGTGTTGGGCGGACGTGCCTCCAGCCTGACGACGTGGGGGTGGGTGGGCTTCAGTTCGGCCGAATCCTCTACCAGGAGGAGGCGTTCGGACGGGTTCGCCAGAGAGAGCAAGCTGCTCAGAAGCGTGGTCTTGCCTGTGCCGGTGCCGCCGCTGATCAGGAAGGCCGCTCGGGAATCGATCAGGGCGGCCAGCAGGTCGGCGCCCCCAGCGGGGACGGTGCGGGCCGCGACCAGTTCGTCCAGCGTGAAGGCGCGGCGGCGGGGGAGGCGCAGGGACAGGCAGGTGCCGGTCGCGGCCACCGGTGGGAGGACGGCGTGCAGGCGGACGCCGCCGGGGAGGCGGGCGTCGGCGTAGGGGGAGGCGTCGTCGAGGCGGCGGCCTGCTGCGGCGGTGAGGCGCTGGGCCAGGCGGCGGAGGGTCGCCTCGTCCGGGAAGCGCACCGCGGTGCGGACCAGGCCGGAGCCGGTGTCGATCCAGACCTCGTCGGGGCCGTTCACCAGGACGTCGGTGACGTCCGGCGAGCGCAGCAGCGGCTCCAGGGGGCCGGCGCCGACGAACTCGGCGCGTAACTCGTCGGCCAGGGCCAGTACTTCGCGGTCGCCCAGCAGGCGCTCCTCGGCGCGGAGCGCGGCGGCGACGCGGCCGGTGGTGGCTTCGCCGCCCGTGTGGGCGAGCCGGTCGCGGACGGCGTCGGAGAGGCCGGTCATACCGCCTCCCGGTAGGCGTAGGGCTGGAGGGCGAGGTCGGCCAGGACGGTGGCGCAGAAGTCGGCGAGGGGGCCGCGGCGGCACGCGCGTTCGAGGTCGCCGGAGTCGATGGCGGTGGGGAGGCGGCGGTCGCGGTCGAAGGAACCGGCGAACGGAAGGCCGAGGACGCCCGCGACGGCGTCGGGGGTGATGCCTCCCGGGGCGGGGCCCTGGACGACGAGGCGCAGGTCGGCGGTGTCGCGGCGGAGGGCGGCGGCGAGGCCGTCGGCCGCCACGGTGGCGCGGACCTCGGCCGGGACGAGGAGGAACGTGACGGCGGCGGCGCGCAGGGCCGCCCGGCCGAGGTCGCCGGGGTGGCGGGGGACGTCCGCGACGACCAGGTCGAATCCGCGGGCGGCGGCGTCGAACAGGGAGCGGACGGCCTCCTCGGAGACCGGGACGGGCTCGCCGCGCCGCCAGGACAGGACGGACAGGTCGCCCGTGCCGGGCAGGGTCTCGCGGAGGGTCGCCGTGCTGAGGCGGCCGCGGCGTTCGGCCAGGTCGGGCCAGCGGACGCCTTCGTGCGACTCCAGGCCGAGGAGGAGGTCGATGCCGCCGCCGAACGGGTCGGCGTCGACGAGGAGGGTGCGCAGGCCCGTGCCCGCCGCGCGGAGGCCGAGCGCGGTCGCGAGGACGCTGGCCCCGGCGCCGCCGCGGGCGCCGACGACGCAGAGGGCGGTGGCCCAGCCGCCCTCGGGCTCGCAGGCGGCGGCGAAGGCGTCGATCAGCCAGTCCTCGTGGTCGGGGAGGGCGACGACGTCCTGGGCGCCGGCCTCCACGGCCAGGCGGTAGGCGTCGGGGGCGGCGCCGCCGGTGACGAGGACGACGCCCGGACGGCGCTGGAGGCCGGCGGCGGCGACGTCCTCGGCGACGTCGGCGCCCACGAGGATGAGGGAGGGCCAGGCCCAGGCGGGTCTGGCCTCGTCGGCGCCGTAGGCGACCTCGGCGTGGGCGTCGGCGGCCGCGGCGAGGCGCAGGAGGCCGTCGGCGAGCGCGGGGTCGCCGGTGACGATCAGTGCCGCGAGGTTCATCGGATGCTCCTTCGACGTTCGGAGACATCCACCTTGCGGCGCGCGGCGGAGGCGGCGAGAAGGTTCCGCGGACTGTGGATAACTTCGCCGGGGCGGGCGGGCGGTGGCGCGGGATCGTTCACCCCGGGGCCACCGCCCGGCCGCCTCACGACAGGGCGACCCCCGCCGGGGGGGAGAGCGGGGGTCGCCGGCGGTCCGGCTCCGGGGGGGTAGAGCCGGCCCGCTTTCCCAGAAAGGTCTCAGGGAGTTCGGGCTAAGCCACGGGTAAGTCGCCTCTATGGAAGAAGCAAACTCACCGACTCAAGTCTAGGCGGATACAACATATGCTGCCCGATCGTCGAGAGTTCCGTCGAGCCGCAAACTCGCCCGGCACGTGGCGATTTTTCGCACCCGGCGGCGACGATCCGCCGGAGCGGCCGGCGCAGGGCGCCGCCCGGCCACGGCTGGGCCCCGTTCCGGTGCACCGAAAGTGCAACGGGACGGGAGTCGGAGCGTACAGGAGAACTAAAGATCTTTCCCGTGCCTTCGCGTGATCGACGACAAAGGGAAATGGTTACCCTGAGTGATCAATTTCGCGATCCGAACGCCGTTTGCGGAAGTCCGCAATATGCCTCCTTCGTCTCAGGGGACGCCCGGGCCCCCTCCGGCGGCGCCTCCGCCGCCTGCGGGCCGTTTTCCGAATGGGGCTTGTCATCTGGGCAAATAAGGCGTACACAGGACATACGGACCGAGTGTCCGGGCACGGCAGCCGGGTACCCACGCGCGACCAGCCGCGGGAGGCGCGTCGAGACGGGCTTGACCCGATCCGACGAATACAGGTGCACGCCTGGTAACCCGGTGTGACGTGTCCAGCGGCGGCGTCCCGGCAGGGACGCCGTTTCGCTTGCGCCGCGCGCCCGCCGAACCCCTACTCGCGGACGTCCAGGCCCAGCGCCGTCGCGAGGACGACCGCCTGGTACGGGTCGATCACCGCGCTTCTCAGTTCGACGCTGAACGGGTCCAGCGACGACAGGTCGCTTCCGCGCAGGTCGCAGCCGGAGAAGTCGGCCTTGTGCAGGGACGCCCCCGAAAGGTCGACCCCGCGCAGCTCCGCCCCGGCGCACCGGGCACCGGTGAGGTCCGCTTCGCGCATGCGCACGTCGGCGAACGCGGCTCGTCGCAGGTCCGCGCCGGGCAGGCCGGTGAACGACCAGTCGCCGCCCTTGACCTTCATCAGGTCGTGGGTGCAGCCGTCGAACATGCTGCCGACGAACTTGCAGCCCGTGAAGGCAGCGTCGAAGAAGCCGCACCGGACGAACGTGCAGTTCAGGAACGCCCCGTCGGTGTGGCTGGACGCGTTGAACCGCACACCCCGGAACGTGCAGTCGGTGAAGGCGGCACCGGTGCCACTGGCCTCGGTCATGTCCACGTCCACGAACAGGACGCTGTCGTGCCGCTCACCCGTCAGGTCACGCGAATCCCAGTCCGCCGACGAGATCGTGGTCTCCGTCGGCGCCGCTGGTCGCCCGTACATGCGATCGGCCATGGGTCCAGCATGGACCTACCGCGTGACAGTCTCAGCCGCGCATGAACGCTTCGCAGATGGCCTGCGAGTCCCGTGCGGCGGCCGCGATGGCCGAGGAGCAGTGGACGATCCACCGCGCGACACCCTCCGACGTACCGGACGCGTAGGCGCGAAGGGCCTCGGCGTACTCGTCGGAGAGTTCGAGGTGCCCGACCTCAGGCGCGACCAGCGATTTGGGGTCCAGCCCCCGGGCGACAAGGGTGAGCCGCTGGGCGGCACGGGCGACGACCCCGTCCCCCCAGCCGAACGGACGCAAAGCCAGGAGTTCGCCGTGCACGATCGACGAGACCACGAGAGCCGGCGCCTTGGTGGGTTCGGTCAGCAGCCCGCTGAGCACGTCCAGGCGCGCCGCCACTTCGGGCGGCGAAGGCGGCTCCCCCAGGCCGAGAACGTCCTTCACGACAACGTCGCCGGAGCGGGGACGTCCGAGATCGGCGCTGTCGACCGCGTCCGCCGCGGCGAGGACGTGCAGACGCGCCAGCGCCTGCCGCGGCGCCTTGCGCCAGACCTCGGTCAGCGTTCCGAGCTCGGCCGACACGCGCAGAGCGCCCTGCACGACGGGGTCGGACGGGTGGTCGGTGGTGCGCAGCTCGTCCAGCGTGACCGAGGCGCCGTCGAGGACGGCGGAGGCCCGGGCGCCGCGCAGCGCCGACTCCGTGGACACCTCGGCGCTGCGCCGCCGCAGGACGCGGTGGCCGAGCAGCCGGTCCACGGCCTTGCGCGCCTCGTCGACGGCGTCGACGACGCCGGGAAGGTTCGCAACATCAGCTAGAGCATCGGTCACGGCCTGACTTTATGCCGTCGTCCGGAGCACTCGTGCAGCGGCCCACCAGGGCGTGGAACGGAAACGGTTCCTCAGGCCCGGAGCTGGGAAGGCCCGTGGTGTCGGGCATCACAAAGCAGGATTCGCAGCCGTGAGCACCGATCGCGTCCATCCCCCCGACACCAGGGATCGCGGCCTTGTGGGGACCGGGACCTACCTGGTGAAGTGGGGATACCGGGCGACCCCCGCTTGAGCTAGCAAGGAGTTCGCGTTGAGCCAGAGCCAAGAAACACTGTCGAACCTTCTGCAGGAGACGCGCCGCTTCCCCCCGCCCGCGGACCTCGCCGCCTCGGCGAACGTCAAGGCCGACGCCTACGAGCGCGCTGCCGAGGACCGCCTGGGCTTCTGGGCGGAGCAGGCGGACCGGCTCGCCTGGACGAAGCGCTGGGACGACGTCCTGGACTGGAGCAACCCGCCGTTCGCGAAGTGGTTCGTGGGCGGGGAGCTGAACGTCGCCTACAACTGCGTCGACCGGCATGTGGAGGCCGGGCGCGGAGAGAAGGTGGCGTTCCACTGGGAGGGGGAGCCGGGTGACTCCCGCACCCTCACCTACGCCGACCTCCAGCGCGAGGTGAACAGGGCCGCCAACGCCCTGCTCGAACTGGGCGTCCGCAAGGGCGACCGGGTCGCGATCTACCTCCCGATGATCCCCGAGCTGCCGATCTCGATGCTGGCGTGCGCCCGCATCGGCGCGACCCACTCGGTGGTGTTCGGCGGGTTCTCCGCGGAGGCCCTCCGGACGCGCATCGACGACGCGCAGGCCAAGCTCGTGATCACCGCGGACGGCGGCTTCCGGCGCGGCAAGCCGTCCGACCTCAAGGGCATCGTGGACGAGGCCGTCGCGCAGACGCCGACGATCGAGCACGTCATCGTGGTGCGCCGCACGGGCGAGGAGGTCGTCGAGAACGAGCGCGACCTGTGGTGGCACGACGCCGTCGAGCGGCAGAGCGACGAGCACACCGCCGAGCCCATGGACTCCGAGCACCCGCTGTACATCCTGTACACGTCCGGGACGACGGGGAAGCCGAAGGGCATCCTGCACACCAGCGGCGGCTACCTGACCCAGTGCGCGTACACGCACTGGGCGGTGTTCGACCTGAAGCCCGAGACGGACGTCTACTGGTGCTCGGCCGACATCGGATGGGTGACGGGCCACTCCTACATCGTGTACGGGCCGCTCGCCAACGGCTCGACCAGCGTCATCTACGAGGGGACGCCCGACACCCCCAACAAGGGCCGCTGGTGGGACATCATCCAGAAGTACAAGGTGTCCATCTTCTACACCGCGCCCACGGCGATCCGCACGTTCATGAAGTGGGGCGACGAGATCCCGGCCCAGTACGACCTGTCGTCCCTGCGCGTGCTGGGGTCGGTCGGCGAGCCGATCAACCCCGAGGCCTACGTCTGGTACCGCAAGAACATCGGCGCCGACCGGACGCCGGTGGTCGACACGTGGTGGCAGACCGAGACCGGCGCCATCATGATCAGCCCGCTGCCGGGGGTGACGGAGGGCAAGCCGGGCGCGGCGATGCGCCCGCTGCCCGGCATCGCCGCGGACGTCGTGGACGACCAGGGCCGCTCGGTGCCGGACGGCGGCGGCGGGTTCATGGTGGTCCGGGAGCCGTGGCCGGGCATGCTCCGCACGATCTGGGGCGACGACGAGCGGTACGTCAAGACGTACTGGTCGCGCTTCGAGGGCCTGTACTTCGCCGGTGACGGCGCCAAGAAGGACGCGGACGGCGACATGTGGCTGCTCGGCCGCGTGGACGACGTCATGCTCGTGTCCGGGCACAACATCTCCACGACGGAGGTGGAGTCGGCGCTGGTCTCGCACCCGAAGGTCGCCGAGTCGGCGGTGGTGGGCGCGACGGACCCGGTCACCGGGCAGGCCATCGTGGCGTTCGTGATCCCGCGCGGCGACGCCGGCGGCGACGTCGAGGGCGAGGACTTCCTGCGGGAACTGCGCGACCATGTCTCCAAGACCCTCGGCCCGATCGCCAAGCCCCGCCAGATCATGATCGTTCCGGAGCTGCCGAAGACCCGCTCCGGCAAGATCATGCGGCGGCTGCTGCGGGACGTCGCGGAGAACCGCAGCATCGGCGACGTCACGACGCTCGCGGACAGCACGGTGATGGACCTCATCTCCGAGAAGCTGCCCAGCGCCAAGTCGGACGACTGACCCGCACGGAGCACACCGGGCAACGCAACGGCCCGCGTCCGGCACACCCGCCGGGCGCGGGCCGTTCGGGCGTCCGAGCCGGGGCGACTGGGCCGCCCATGGAGCGGGCCAGGTAAAATGTCCTTAGGTGCGCCGGGAAGTCTGGTCGGCAGGGACGTCCCGCAGTGATCGTGCGGGCCGTGGCCTTGTCCAGCCGTCCGCCGCTTTCCCCAGGGGTTCTCTCTATGGTGCGCCCGCCCGTGAAACGCCGCGTTGCAGCAACGTGGCCGTTCCGTCCGACCGTCCGCTACAGCATCCAGGTCGCCAGCGCGCTCCGCACCGAGACGATCGGCGGCGTGGTGATGCTGCTCGCGGCGGTCGCGGCGCTGGTGTGGGCCAACACGCCGTGGGACGGCGCCTACAAGAGCCTCCAGACGTTCGAGATCAGCCCGCACTGGCTGCACCTCGGGCACATGGACGTGCAGCACTGGGCGTCGAGCGGGCTGCTGGCCGTCTTCTTCTTCATCGCCGGGCTGGAACTGCGCGAGGAGCTCACGCACGGCGAGCTGCGCAATCCGCGGGACGCGGCGCTGCCGGTGATCGCCGCGGCGGCCGGGGTGGCGATGCCCGCGCTGTTCTTCCTGGCGGTGAGCGCGGGCGCGCCGGGCGCGTCCATCGGGTGGGCGGTGCCGACGGCGACGGACATCGCGTTCGCGCTGGCGGTGCTCGCCGTGACGTTCACCTCGTGCCCGGCGCCTCTGCGCGCGTTCCTGCTGACGCTGGCGGTGGTGGACGACCTGATCGCCATCACCATCATCGCGCTCTTCTACACCAGCACCCTGCACTGGACGCCGCTGCTCCTCGGCGCGGCGCTGATCGGCGCCTACGGGCTGCTCCAGCACCGGGGCGTCCGTTCGCCGTGGGTGTACGTGCCTCTCGCCGTCCTGACCTGGTACTGCCTCCAGCGGAGCGGGATCCACGCGACCGTCGCGGGCGTCGCGCTGGGCATGCTCACCAGCCCGAAGGAGACGCCGGACGGGCGGCCGACGAACGCCGAGCGCGCCGACCACGCGCTGCGGCCGTTCTCGGCGGGCGTGGCCGTGCCGGTCTTCGCCTTCGTGTCGGCCGGGGTGGGCCTCGGCGCGGCGCAGTTGGGCGCCGTGTTCACCGACCGGGTGGCCCTCGGCGTGATCGCCGGACTGCTGGTCGGTAAGTTCGTGGGGGTCTTCGGCGGGGCGTGGACGGCCGTGCGGCTCGGCCTTGCGACCCTCGGGGAGGACCTGCACTGGCACGAGATCGCGGGAGTCGCGCTCCTGGCCGGGGTGGGTTTCACCGTTTCGCTGCTGATCGGCGGTTTGGCCTATACCGACCCGTCACAATTCGAGAGAGTGACGACTGCGGTCCTGATCGCGAGCGTTCTCGCCTCGGCGGCCGCGGCCGTCGTCTTCCGGAGAAGGGTGCGTCTGCGCGCGCGCCGGGACTAAGGAGAAAAGCCATATGTCCGAGGCACTACCGGGCGAGCGAGTCGAGGACAAGTCCCTCGGCGAGCTGGTCGCCCTGGCGTCCAGCAGCGTCTCCGACCTGATCAGGGCCGAGATGGACCTGGCCAAGCTGGAACTGAAGGCCGACGCCAAGAAGGCCGCGCTGGGCAGCGTGATGTTCACGATCGCGGCGCTGATCGGCGGGCTGATCGTGATCCTGCTGTCGATCGCCTTCGCCTACGGGCTGGTCGCCGCCGGCATCTGGCACTGGGCGGCGTTCCTCATCGTGGCCGGCGTGTACCTGCTCCTCGCCCTGGGCCTGATCGCCATCGGGTACTTCCGCATCCGCAAGATCGAAGGGGCGAAGCGGACCCGCAGGACGCTGAAGGACGACTTCACCGCGCTGCGCCACCGCGGCGACTCCGGCGATCCCGAGCTGACGGGCTGACCGCCGCCGTGTCCGGTCACGACGCGTCGCTGATCGAGGTCGACGGGCCGTGGACGCACCGGCAGGTCAGCGCCGGCGGGACGCGCTTCCACGTCGCCGAGGCCGGCGAGGGGCCGCTCGTCCTGCTGCTGCACGGGTTCCCCGAGTTCTGGTGGTCGTGGCACCACCAGCTCGTCTCGCTGCCCGCCGCGGGCTACCGGGCGGCCGCCGTCGACCTGCGCGGCTACGGCGGCAGCGACAAGCCGCCGCGCGGATACGACCTGATCACGCTGGCGGGGGACGCCGCGGGGCTGGTCCGGGCGCTGGGCGAGGCGAACGCGATCGTCGTCGGGCACGACTGGGGCGGGCTGCTCGCCTGGACGATGGCCGTCTACCACCCGAAGATCGTCCAGCGGCTGGCGGTGGTGGGCGCCCCGCATCCGCTGCGGCTGCGGCAGGCCGTCGCCGGCGACCCGCGCGGGCAGGGCTGGGCGGCGCGCCACACGTTCGGGTTCCAGGTGCCGCTGTGGCCCGAACGGCGCCTGGTCCGCGACGACGCGGAACTGGTCGGGAAGCTTCTGCACGACTGGTCGGGGCCGGACTGGCCGGACGAGCGCACCGAGCGGCTCGTACGGAAAGCCGTCCAGATCCCTGGGGTCGCCCACAGCGCGCTGGAATACCACCGCTGGCTCATCCGCTCCCAGGCCCGCCCAGACGGGATCCGCTACGCGCACCGCATGCGCACCCCCATCCACGCCGCCACGCTCCAGGTGCATGGCGCGCTCGATACGTGCACCCTCCCCGCCAGCGCGCAGGGCTCCGGACGCTACGTCAAGGCCCCGTACCGTTGGACGCTCATAGAGGACGCAGGGCATTTCCCCCACCAGGAGCGTCCGCAGGAGTTCGACGCCCGGCTTCTCGACTGGCTGACCGACCCGGGGCCGGAACGCTGATCCCGCGTACCGTGGAGGCATGCGGGATCGGGACGAGTCGGGGCGCCCACGCAACGCACGCCCACGGGACGCCTACGGACGTCCACTGCCTCACGGCGCGACTGGCATACCCACGATGCCGGACGAGCTCGACATGCCACCGGCGGAAGCCCTGGCCGAAGCGCAGCGCCTCCTGGACGCCGACCGCCCGTTCCATGCCCATGAGGTACTGGAAGCGGTCTGGAAGGCCGCTCCGGAGTCCGAACGGGAGTTGTGGCGGGGCCTCGCACAGGTCGCCGTAGGGGTGACCCATCTTCGCCGGGGGAACGCGCGTGGCGCCGAGGCCCTCCTCAGCCGCGCTGCGGATCGGCTGGTCCCGTACCAGGATGCTGCGCCGTACGGCATCGACGTCCGAGGGGTCATCCAGCGGACACGCAGCCTGGCCAAGGAGCCTCAAGACGGCCCCGTCGCCCTCCGCCTCACAACGAACTAGTCGAAGCAGCCCCGGTCAGTCGGAGCAGCCCGGTCAGTCGGAGCAGCCCGGTCAGTCGGAGCAGCTCTGCGTGGAGACCGGCTTCGTGGCGTTGGCGCCCGCGCGCGCGTCGGGCGCGACCTCCTGCGCGGTGAGCGCGTACCCGGTGGACGGCGTGTCCAGGGCCGCGGCGAAGATGACGCCGTAGACGCGGCCGTCGGTGGACAGCAGCGGACCGCCGGAGTTGCCCGGCTCGACCTTGCCTCGGATGGCGTAGATCTCGCGGCTGACCTGGCCGGAGTGGTAGATGTCGGGCCCGCGCGCCGTCTGCCGGGCGCGGATCCGGGCGGCCCCGGGCGTGAACGGCTGCTGCTTCGGGAAGCCGGCGATGATCGCGTCGTCGCGGACGCGGGCCTCCTTGGCGAACTCCAGCGCCGGCGCCTTCAGGCCCGGCACGTAGAGGACGGCGACGTCGCGCTTCGGGTCGTACAGCACGACCCGCCCGCGGTTGGTGTCGCCGTTGAGCGTCGCCACCACCGAGGAGCCCCGCGCGCCCGCGACGACGTGCGCGTTGGTCATGATGTGCTGCGGCGCGAACACGAACCCGGTGCCCTCGATACGGCGCGAGCACTGCGGTGCCGTGCTGACCACCTTCACGATGCTGTTCTTGGCGGCCTTCAGGCCCCGGGTGTTCAGGACGGACTCGTCCGGCGGCGGCACCTGCACCACCGACTCGCCGCCGAGGCCGTTGAAGACCTGCGGGAACTCGCTGCTCTTGACGAACCCCTGGAACGAGGTGAACCACGTCTGCGCCTGCGAGGGCATCACGTCGTTGATGCCGTTGATGATCGAGGAGCCCTTGACCTGCGTCCGGACGGGCTTGAACTCGGAGTTGGCGACCAGGCTGCCGAAGAACCAGGCGACGATCAGCAGCGAGAGCGCGCTGACGAACGTGCCGCCGACCGCGTCGGCGGTGCGGGCGTTCATCCCGGTCACCCGGTTGCGCAGGACGGCGCCGACGGACGAGGCGACGAGCTGGCCGAGGGTGGCGGACAGGAACGCGACCACGATGGCGAGCAGCGCCTGCTGCGCGGCGCCGTCCACCGCGGCCTCGGCGATCGGCGGCGCGATCAGGACCCCGATGACGCCGCCGCCGACGAAGCCGACGAAGCTCAGCAGGCTCACGATGAAGCCCTGCCGGTAGCCCGAGACTCCGAACAGCACGACGAGCACGAGCAGGATCAGGTCGAGAATGTGGTCGTGCAGCACCGCTTCACCGTATAGGGCCGCGCCGCTGCTTCACGTCCCCTCGATGGACCAGTTTGGGGCGTGCCGGATAGCCGCCGGGGGTGACGCGCGACCGCGGCGACGGCCGTGTCCACCGCGAACGGCCGCCTGACCTGCGCACCGACCCTCGCCCCCGCGGGTGGGCGTTTTCGTGGGAAAAGACGAGACGCCTCCGCCGCGTAAGGCGAGGTTCACCGCTCAGTCGCGCGCGGCGACGTCCACCCCTTGGTCACGCACCCAACGATCATGCGCCCCTCGGTCACGGGCGGCGAGGTTCACGACGTCCTCGGGCAGGTCCTCGACGCGGGAGGTGTCCCACGGCCGGTCCCAGCCGCCCGCGCCCAGCACCTGGGTCAGCAGCGCCGCCGTGAACCCCCACACGAGCATGTCCCGGACCTGGAACGCGGGACCGATCCTGATCCCGGACGGGTGCCTCACCATCAGCCGGTTCGCCGGGTCGACCAGCTCGCTGATCGGGACCCGCGCGACCGTCGCGACCTCCCCGGGATGGCCGGGCGCGACCTCCGACGGCTCGCGCCACCAGCCGGCGACGGGCGTGACCCGGTGCTCGCTGTGCGACAGGTACAGCTCCGGCAGCGTGCACAGCACGTCCACGCCGGACGGCTCGACGCCGGCCTCCTCCCACGCCTCGCGCAGCGCCGCGGCGACCGGGCCGTCGTCGCCGGGGTCGATGCGGCCGCCGGGGAAGGCGGGCTGCCCGGCGTGCTTGTTGAGGGTGGCGGCACGCTCGGTGAGCAGGACGTCCGGGCCGCTCGGACCGTCCCCGAACAGGATCAGGACGGCGGCGGCGCGGGCGGCGGGAGCGGGGCGGAACACGGGCGGCACGGGCAGCCTCGGCGCCTCCGAGCGGAAGCGGTCGAGCCAGGCGGGGCAGTCGGGGGTGGCGTCGGTCACGTGGATCCCAACTCCGGAACGGTCCCGTTCCTTCCCGGGACGGCCGGGAGAACCGCTCACGAGAACGGTCCGGGCTTGACGAGCTTGCGCGCCGTCTCCTCGTCCACCGGCCCCTCGCCGAAGGACGGGCAGAGCCGCGCCACCGGGCACGCACCGCAGGCGGGGCGGCGCGCGTGGCAGATCCGGCGCCCGTGCCAGATCAGCCTGTGGGACAGCATCGTCCAGTCCTTGCGCGGGACGAGGGTGCCGATCTCCTCTTCCACCTTCACGGGGTCGTCTTCGGTCGTCCAGCCGAAGCGTCGGGCCAGGCGGCCGAAGTGGGTGTCGACGGTGATGCCGGGGACGTCGAACGCGTTGCCCAGGACGACGTTGGCCGTCTTGCGTCCGACGCCGGGGAGCTTGACGAGGTCTTCGAGGCGCCCGGGGACCTCGCCGTCGAACCGGTCGCGCAGCGCGGCCGACAGCCCCATGACCGACTTGGTCTTGGCGCGGAAGAACCCGGTGGGCTTCAGGATCGCCTCGACGTCCTCGGGGTCGGCGGCGGCCAGGTCCTCCGGGGTGGGGTACTTGGCGAACAGCGCGGGCGTCGTCAGGTTCACCCGCATGTCGGTGGTCTGGGCCGAAAGCACGGTCGCGACCAGCAACTGGAACGGGGTGCCGAAGTTCAGCTCGCAGTGGGCGTCAGGGTACGTCTCGGCCAGGATCCGGTTGATCCGGCGCGCCCGCCGCACCAGCCCCAGCCTCGTCTCGTCCTTCCACTTCCGAGCCCGCGCCTTCGGGGACGCCTCCGTCGCCATACCGGCCAGCCTAGAGCCTCGCGGCCTGGTTCCGGCCGAACGAGAAAGTCGCGCCGATCCGCGTAATCGGGGCGGGGGCGGGCCGTCTCTCCGGGCACGACGTTCCCCGAAGGAGATCTCATGTCCGACCTCAGCCAGGTGGTCCGCCTTCCGGTGCGCCGGATCGAGCTCGACCTGTCGTTCGAGGGCGCCGCCCGGATCGCGGGTGATCTTCGCGAGCACGTTCCCGTCATCGCGGCGGAGGCGGTGCGCCGGATCGAGAGGCGGCTGCCGGAGTTCGTCCGGCCGCACGATCCCCGCTACGCCAAGGCGGTCCAGCTGGGCGTGGAGTGCGCCATCGGGCACTTCCTGGAGCTGATGGCCGATCCCGCCGCCCCGTCGGCCGACGTCGTGGAGTTCTGGCGGCAGATCGGCGTCGGCGAGGCCAGCGAGGGGCGGACGCTGGACTCCTGGCAGGCGGCGACGCGGATCGGGACGGGCCTGGCCGTCGAGCGGCTCACCGATCACGCCGAGCGGATGGGCTACCGGACGAGTCCGGCGATCATCGCGGCCATCGCCAACGCGGCGCTCGACTACCTGAACCAGCTGGCGGCGATCGTCGCCGAGGGCCACGCGGACGCCGCCGCGCGGGCGGCGGGCGCGCTCCGGGACCGCCGGCGGCACCTGCTCGACCTGCTGCTGAACGGCGCCTCCGCAGCGGACCTCAGGGGGGCGGCGCGCGAGGCGGACTGGGTACTGCCGCGCACGTTAGCGGTCGTCGCCCTCCGCGAGGACGGCCCCGACGCCCGGCACCCGTCGCTGCCCCCGGACGTCCTGCCGGGCCTGCACCTGGGGGAGCCCTGCCTGATCGTCCCGGACCCGGAGGGCCCCGGCCGCGGGCGGATGCTGGAGCGGCAGCTGCACGGCTGGACGGCCGCGATCGGCCCGGCGGTCGGGATCGGCGAGGTCGCGACGTCCCTGCGGCTGGCCCGCGAGACCCTGGCGCTGGCCTGCCAGGGCCTGATCGGCGGTGCGGCGCCCATCCCGGCCGAGCGGCACATGCCGATCCTCGTGATGATGCGGGAGCGGGCGCTGGTGGAGAAGGTGATCGCGCGCCGGCTCGCCCCGCTGCTGAACGCGCGTCCGGCCCAGCGCTACCGGCTCGTCGAGACGCTGCTGGCCTGCCTGGAGCACGGGTTCAACGCCACGGAGGTGTCCGGTCACCTGCATCTGCACCCGCAGACCGTCCGGTACCGGCTGCGGCAGCTCGACGACCTGTTCGGGGACGCCGTGCACGCGGCGTCGGACCGGCTGGAGCTCCACATGGCGCTGCACGCGTGGCTCGCCCTCAACGCCGAGCCCGGCGCGGAGCCGTCCGCCGCGCGCGACCGCCTGGGCTACGGGTGACGGCCGATGGGGTCAGCCGGCGGCTTCGACGGCCCAGCCCTGGGCGGCCATGCCCGCGTAGGAGGACGGCTTCAGCGTCACCGGTTTCAGGCCCGACCAGCTCGCCTGGAGGTAGTAGCCGTCGCCGTTCGCCAGCCGGTAGACGGACGGCGCGAACCGGACGAGCTTCCAGACCTGGTTCGCGCCGCCGCAGGGGGCCATGACGACCGTGTACTCGCTGCCGCCCTCCCACGGGACGCCCGCGGCGGGCGTCCCGCGGCTCAGGCATCGACCGGTGGAGCTGCTCGTCAGCGTGAAGCCGCCGGCGGTGTTCTCGCGCTTCCACCCGGTCGCCGCGTCGGTGCAGGAGCGCTGCACGACCGACGTCCCGCTGGGCGCCAGGCACGACTGGAGGGTCGTGTTCCGCACGCGGAAGGGGCCCGCGCCGGACGCCGCGCCGTCCCCGCCGCCGCCGCCCGGAACCCGGCCGCCGCCTTCGGCGGAGCGGGTGCCGACGGTGTAGTCGGGCGGGGCGACGTCCGCCGGGGCCGAACTCGCCGGGGTGGGCATCGCGGGGGGCGGGGCGGCGCGCGGGTCCTCGTCCGGACCGCCGCCGACCGTGGTGAACAGGATGATCGCGATGCCGGTGGAGACGCCGCCGGCCACCGCGGCCGGAAGGGTCCAGCCGGGCAGGGACGCCGCCGGGGCGAGGGAGCCGAGCGGCGCCGAGGGCGCCCCCAGCAGGACGGCGCCGATCGGCAGAGCGCGCCGCAACCGCCCGTTGAGGTCGGTCATCTCCTTGGAGGCCCGCCTGCACTCCTCGCAGGACTCCAGGTGCCGGCGCAGGGCGCGGCTGCGGCGGCGGCCGGGGCGGCGGACGCTCGCGGCGAGCTGGGCGGTGAACTCCGCACATTCCGGACGTCCTCCCGAGCCGGCGACGAGGAACGCCTGCCGGAGCCCTTCGCGTGCCCGGAACGCGAGCTGGGAGACCGCGCCCTTCTCCATGCCGAGCAGCTCCGCGACCTGCCCGACGGGCTCCTCCTCGATGACCGTGTACCAGAGGACGGTCTGCCACCGTTCGGGCAGCGACCGGAAGGCGCGGACGAGCGC
>NZ_JBFARL010000017.1:0-70098 GCF_040674655.1 Actinomadura sp. NPDC049753
AAGCCTCTCTCTACAAGAGTCTCTCTAAAATAGAGCTAAGTCAAATCGTGTGACGGGGAGACCTCGCCGGGGCGGGACCGTTGGAGATCGGTGATCTCCAGGCGCTCGGCCGTTCAGGTGTCGGGTCGCGGGGCCCGGCCGGTGGGCGGCGTTATGGGCCGGCCCCCGCGACCCGACGTCTCGGGGGGCGCCGCTAGCCGCGGTGCCCGGTCGGGGCGAAGTCCTCCCGCGTGTCGTTCGGCCGCGGCTGCTTCTTCGGCTCGTCGCCGTGGCCCGGCCACCAGGCCCTGTGGCCCAGCATCGCGGTCAGGCCCGGAACCAGGAAGGTGGACATCACGAAGGCCGACAGCGCGATGCCGATCGCCACCGAGAAGCCCATCTGCTGGAGCATCGAGACCGGCGCGAGCATCATCACCGAGAACGTGCCGGCCAGGATGAGGCCCGCCGCGGCGACCGTCGGGCCGCCGTGCTGGACGGCCAGGGCCGCGGCCTTCCGCGGCTCGTGGCCCTCCTTGGCCTCCTCGCGCAGCCGCGCCGTCATCAGGATGTTGTAGTCGGTCCCGATGGCCAGCACGAACAGGTAGAGGACGATCGGCAGCTGGAAGGTGACGCCGGCCTCGCCCATCGCGCCCTGGAAGACGTACACCGCGGAGCCGAGCGTCGCCGCGAAGCCCAGCAGGACGGCCACGACCAGGTACAGCGGCGCGACCACCGACCTCAGCAGCAGCGCCAGGATCAGCGCGATCAGCACCGCCGCCACCGGCAGGATCACCGACAGGTCGCGGTTGTTGACCGTGTTGATGTCGGAGAAGATCGCCGTCGATCCGCCGACGTAGGCGCGGGTGCCCTCCGGCGCCGCCTTGTGGACGGCGGGCGTCAGGTCGTCCTTGACCAGGCTGATCGCCTTGTTGGACGCGGGGTTGAGCTTCAGCACCAGGTCGACCCGGGCCACGGACTTGTCCTGGCCGGGGACGGGGGGCTGCACCCTGCCGACGCCGGGCGCGTTCTCGACGGCCTTGCTGAACTCCTGGAGCTGCTGCTGGCCGACCGGCTGCCCGTTCTGGCTCTTGATGAACACCTGGACCGGGGTGGTCAGACCGGGCGGGAAGCCCTTCTCCATGTCCTTGGTCGCCTGGGCGGACTCGGTGTCCTGCGGGAAGCCGGCCGCGAAGTCGTAGTCGGCCTTGAAGCCGAGGGTGCCGAGCGCCAGCACGACCAGGACGAGCCCGGACGCCGCCGCGGCGAGCGCGGGGCGCTTGCCGACGCCGCGGCCGATGGCCGTGGAGAACCTGCCCTTCGGCTGCTTCTTCCACGCCTTGGACGGCCAGAAGACGGCGGTGCCGAGCAGCGAGACGAGCGCGGGGAACAGCGTCAGCGAGGTGATTCCCATCACGACGACGGCGATGGCCAGGGACGGGCCCCAGGCGCTGAAGACGCCGAACGTCGCGAGCAGCAGGACCAGGAACGTCACGGCGATCGCGGCGGCGGCCGAGGAGATGACCTCGCCGACCCGCTCCACCGCGGTGATCATCGCGGTCTTCTTGTCGTCGCCGGCCCGCAGCCGCTCGCGGAACCGGAACATCAGGAACAGGTAGTAGTCGGCGCCGATGCCGAAGAGCACGATCAGGATGATGGTGCTGAGGCTGTCGTCACCGGAGAACCCGAAGATCTTCGAGGCCGTGCCGATCAGGCCCATCGCGACCTGCATGGTCACGGTGATGACGATGATCGGCAAGATCGCCGCCAGCGGGGCCCGGAAGATCAGCAGGATCAGGCCGATGATCAGCACGAAGGTGGCGATGCCGACGATCTCGAAGGACTTGTTGAAGGAGTCCTCGTTGTCGACGAAGCCGGCCACGTCACCGCCGACCTTGGCCTCCATCCCGCTGTCCTTCAGCAGGGTGGGCAGGTCCTTGCGGATCTGCTTGACCGCCTCGCCCTGCTTCTTGCTGTCGTCCATCGAGGTGCCCTTCATCGGCACCATGATCACCTGGACGGCCTTGTTGGGCGCGACGGCCTGCGGACCGGTCGCGAAGCCGAGGACGGTCGGCGGCTTCTTGGCGTTGAGCGACTTGGCGGCCTCGTTCACCTTGGCGGTGTCCTGCGCCGTCAGCGCCTGGCCGTCGGAGCGCTTCACCACGATCAGCGAGGAGGTGTCCTCCTGCTGCGGGAACGCCTTTTCAGCGATCTTGAGCGCCTGCACCGACTCGTACTTCGAGGGCAGGAAGTCGCCCTGGTCGGACTCGGTGGTGAGCTTGGGGGAGAGGGCGATGATGAGAACCGCGGCCACGAGCCAGGCCACGATCGTCCACCACGGGTGTCTCACGACGAAGCGCGCGAGCCGAGCGAACATGGGGGCTTCCTTAATTCACGGTCGTAGGGATACCCGTAAAACAGTAGAGACCGGACACGGCGCAGGGGTCACCCGCAGCGCCGAAATGCGGGGTGATACCTCCGGGGGAGACTCTCCTCCTCTAGGAGGGGCGGGGAGTGGATAGCCTCGTACCCATGGACAACGAGGTTCAACGGGGGTTCGAGACCCTGGCCATCCACGCCGGGCAGGAGCCCGACCCGGCCACCGGCGCGGTCGTCCCGCCGATCTACCAGGTCTCGACGTACAAGCAGGACGGCATCGGGGGGCTGCGCGGCGGCTACGAGTACTCCCGGTCGGCCAATCCGACGCGTACCGCGCTGGAGGTATGCCTGGCCGAGACGGAGGGCGGCGCGCGCGGGCTGGCGTTCGCCTCCGGGCTCGCGGCCGAGGACGCGCTGCTGCGCACGGTCTGCAAGCCCGGCGCCCACGTCATCGTCCCCAACGACGCCTACGGCGGGACGTACCGGCTGTTCGCGAAGGTCGCCCAGCCGTGGGGCGTCGAGTTCGACCCGGTGCCGCTCGGCGACATCGCCGCGGTGCGGGCGGCGGTGCGGCCCGAAACGAAGATCATCTGGGTGGAGACGCCCACCAACCCGCTGCTCGGCGTCGCCGACATCGCGGCCCTGGCCGCCGTCGCCCGCGACGCCGGGGCGCTGCTGGCCGTCGACAACACCTTCGCCTCCCCCTACCTGCAGCGGCCGCTGGAGCTCGGCGCGGACGTCGTCGTCCACTCCACCACCAAGTACATCGGCGGCCACTCCGACGTCGTCGGGGGCGCGCTGATCGCCGCGGACGCGGACCTCGGGGAGCGGCTGGCGTTCCACCAGAACGCGATGGGCGCCGTCGCGGGCCCGTTCGACGCCTGGCTCACCCTGCGCGGCATCAAGACGCTCGGCGTGCGGATGGACCGGCACTGCGCCAACGCGGAGCGGGTCGTGGAGCTGCTGACGCGGCACCCGTCCGTCCGGCAGGTCCTCTACCCCGGGCTCCCCGACCACCCGGGCCACGAGATCGCCGCCAAGCAGATGAAGGCGTTCGGCGGCATGGTCTCGTTCCGGATGGAGTCGGAGGAGGCCGCCGTCCGGGTCTGCGAGCGGACGAAGCTGTTCACGCTCGGCGAGTCCCTCGGCGGCGTCGAGTCGCTGATCGAGCACCCGGGCCGGATGACGCACGCCTCGGCGGCCGGGTCGCCGCTGGAAGTGCCCGCCGACCTGGTGCGACTGTCGGTCGGCATCGAGGACGCCGCCGACCTGCTCCGCGATCTGGAGCAGGCGCTTTCCTGAGAATCGGTTGACCATTCCCCACCGGACTTGATCAAAACATCTATACTCGGCGCGCCAGGTTCGTGAAGAAAGGGCCCGGGGTGCGCAAAGTACTGGTCTGTGGGGCGGCGTTCGCCGCGACGTGTGTCTCCGCCGTGACCGTTCCCGTGGGAGCCCACGCGAACGAGCCGGCGCCGACGCCCAGCGTGTCCGTTCCGTCCGTGCCGACCGAGTCGCCGTCGGGGACCCCCTCCGGCGTGCCGGAGACCGGGGCCCCCGGCACCGGGTCGCCGTCGGCGCCGTCCGCGACGCCGACGGAGGGCGGCCCGGCCGGCGCGGACGGGGAGCCGGACGGCACCGTCACCGCGCAGGCGGTCATGGTGACGCCGCAGCTCCCGCTGTTCCGCACCTACGCCTACGGCAAGCTGCCCGCCCAGAAGATCGACGCCTACTGGCGCAAGCCGGGCCCGCGCGCCACGCCGCGCCCGGCCGTGCTGCTCCTGCACGGCGGCTACTGGCTGGAGGGCGACAAGGGCGGCGGCTGGAAGTACTTCGCGCGCCGGCTGACCGAGCAGGGCTTCGTCGTGCTGTCGGCCAACTACCGGCTCGCGCCCAAGGCGCAGTGGCCCGCCCAGCGCGACGACGCCATGGCGGCCCTCGACTTCATCAAGAAGCACGCCCAGGTGTGGCACGTCGACCCGAACCGCATCGCGGTCATGGGCTCGTCGGCCGGCGGGCACCTCGCGACGCAGCTCGGCACGTTCGGGACGGGCACGAGCCAGGTCCGCGGCGTGGTCGCGCTGTCGCCGCCGAACAACCCCTTCCTGGCCTTCCAGGACGGCGCGAAGCCGGACGCCACGTTCACCAAGCGCAAGCTGCGGCGGGCCGTGGTCGGCCTCGTCCACTGCGAGCCCGGTGCGACCGCCGACCCGGACTGCTGGACGAGGCTGGACGACGCCAGCACCGTCACGCACGTCTCCGCGGGCGACGCCCCGATGCTGCTGATGCACGCCACCGGCGACTTCGTCCCGGTCACCCAGAGCACCGGGCTGGCGGGCGCGCTGCGCGCCGCCGGCGTCCCGGCGACCGTCAAGACCGTCGAGGGCGACATGCACGCCTCGGACATGCTCGGCGACGAGGGCGTCTACCCGACGATCCTGGCCTGGCTCAAGAAGCGCCTGAACGGGTAGTTGGCGGTGCTCTCCTCCTTCGGGCCTGGCGGCCCTGCTGTGTCTATCGCAGTGCTCTCCTCCTTCGGGCCTTGACGGCCCTCCATCGTCGGGCACCGCGGGCGATCGCTGGCATCGCTCCGACTCGCCTTGCGGCTCGCTGCGCGATCAGATTCTCGCTTCGCTCGAATCTGCCTTCGGACGCGATCGCAACCATTGAGGTCGCCGTGTGGTTGCGGTGAGGCTCAGGGTGGCGCGGACTAAGGTCGGCTCATGTCGACTTCGGACCGCATCCTGCTCATCCTGCACATCGGGTTCGCGATCTTCACGCTCGGGCCGTTGACCGCCGCCACGATGTCCACCCCCCGCTACATCCGCAAGCGCAACGTGACGGTGGTGCGCTACCTCCACCGCACCACCCAGATCTACGGGCTCGGCACGCTGGGGATCTTCCTGATCGGGCTCGGGCTGGCGAAGGGCGATCTCGCCGAGGTGTGGCTGACGGTGTCGATGACCCTGTTCGTCGTCGCGCTGGTGCTGCTGCTGATCGTCGAGCGCGATCAGCGCAAGGCGGTGCATCTGCTGGAGGTCGCGGCGGCCGAGGCGACGCCCGCGGCGGTCCAGGTCCGTCCCGCCGCGGCCGAGGAGGCCGGGGAGGCCGAGGGCGGCGCGACGGAGGCCGAGGCCCCCGCCGCCTTGGGACCTGCGGCCGGCACCGGCGAGATCGCCCAGGTGGAGCGGGGGCGGCTGGCCGCCATTTCCGGCGTCGTCGCGCTTATCTGGCTGGTGATCCTCGCCCTGATGGTCTGGAACGGCTGAGCTGGCCAAACGCGATTAAGCCCGCCTCACTCTGAGGTAGTCGCTGACGACGTATTCGCCTAGCCGGTCGGCGTCGGGGGCGAAGACCCGGCCGCCGTTGCGGCGGGCGACCTCCTCGACGAACGACACGAGCCGCCGGTCCTCGGCGAGCATGAAGAAGTTCATGCAGGCGCCGCGCCGGGTCATCTTGTCGACCTCCGCGAGGGTGAGCACGAGCGTGTCGGTGGACGGCGGGTAGTCGAACAGCGAACGGCCGTCCGGCCGCAGGTGCGCGGTGGGCTCGCCGTCGGTGACGACGAGGACGATCGGCTCGAAGTCGGGGTGCCGGTCCAGGTGCCGTCCGGCGATCATCAGGGCGTGGTGCAGGTTGGTGCCCTGCACCATGTCCCAGTCGAGGCCCGCCATCTCCGTCGGGTGCAGCACCCGCGCGTAGTTGGAGAAGCCGATGATCTGGATCGCGTCCTGCGGGAACTTGCTGGTCACGAGCGAGTGCAGGGCCAGCGTGGTCTGCTTGGCGGCCGCCCACGTCCCGCGCAGCACCATCGAGTAGGACAGGTCGACGAGCAGGCAGACGGCGGCGCCGGTGCGGCGCTCGGTCTCGTGCACCTCGAAGTCGTCGACGCTCAGCCGCACGCCGTTGGGGCGCCGCGCGCCGTTCCCGCCGACCGCCACGGCGCCGGACGTGCCCACGCGCTCGGTGACCTCCGCCCCCGCCTGCGGGGGGACGAGGCCCGCGCCGAGCTCCCCGGTCCCGGTCGCGGGGGCTCCGCGCTCCATGGCGCTGCGCCGGATCGCGTTGCTCACCGTCCGGACCACGTCGAGGGGCTGCTCGTCGCCGAACCGCCACTCGCGGCTGGAGCCGGTCAGCTCGCCCGCCTGGCCCGCGTCCCGCTGGTCGTGGTCGCCCTGCCGGCCGGACGCCAGCTGGGAGAACACCCGGCGCAGCGCGGTCTCGCCGAGCCGCCGCACCGCCTTCGGCGTCAGCTCCAGCTTCCCGCGCCGCCGCTGCAGGTAGCCCTGCCGCTCCAGCTCGGCCTCGATGCGGCGCAGCGCGGCGAGGTCGTCGACGGCCTGCCGGCCGAGGGCCCGCCGGACGGCGTCCTCGTCGATGTCGTCGAGCCGCGCGCCCGGGTAGTCCTGCCCGAGCGCCGCCTCCAGCTCGCTGAGGTCGGCCAGCTCCGCCAGCGCGGTCGTGGCGTCGCCCACGCCGAGCGGGTTCTCGCCGGTCATCTGCTCGGACTGCCCCCAGCCGAGGTCGGGGCGGCGGGCCCGCAGCGCGTCGCCGAGCCGCGTCATCTCCATGGCGAGGCCCGCGTCCTGCATGGCCTGCTCCATGAGCCCGGCCAGCTCGGCGCGCTGCTCGGGGCTGAGCGAGGCGAGCAGCCGGTCCATCGCGGCGGCGCGGCGGGCCAGCGAGTCGACCAGCTCTTCGAGGTTCTGCGGGTCGTCGGGGAACATGTCCCCGTACTCGCCCATGAACCGGTCGAAGTCGTCCTGGGTGTGCTCGCCGCGCGCGTCCCGCTCCAGCATCGCGTTGAGGTCGGCCATCATGTCCTTGACCCGCTGCATGGCGGCCGGGTCCTGGTTCTCCAGGGCCTGCTTCATGCCCTGGAACTGCGCGTCGAGGACCTCGCGGCGCAGCAGGTCCTTCAGCTGCTCGAAGGTGCGGCGGGCGGCGGCGGAGCGCCAGTCGTAGTCCGACAGCCGCCGGATCGCCTGCGAGGTGTCGGACGGCAGCGTGTCCAGCTCGGCCTCGCGCAGCCTGGCGTCGTCGCCCGGGTCGGGGAACAGCTCGGCCCGCTCCTGCCCGATCGCGGTGTCCAGCAGCGCGCGGGCCTGCTCCAGCGTCCCGTCGAGGCGGCCCCGGTCGCGCAGCGCGCGGCGCCGCTCCCGGACCTGGCGGAGCATGTCGTCGAGGCCCCGGCGGCCCTGGGCGCCGGGCAGGCCGCGGCGCAGCAGCTCGCGGAGCGCGTCGTCGGGGCGGGCGCCGTCCAGCACCGAGTCGCCCACGGCGTCCAGCGCGTCGCGGACGTCGTAGGGCGGCGCGAGCGGGTCGGGCCCGTCCTCGTAGGCGCCGTAGCGGTATCGGCTCATCGGATCCCCTCGCGCGTGGACACCTCGGGACGCGGCGTCACGTCCGGTACGTCGCCGTCCCGTCGGAGCGTCCCTCGGCGACGTCCTTGGAGAGCCGCCGGGTGAGGAACAGCCCCTCCAGGGCGAACTCGATCGCCGCCGCGGCCTGCCCGGGGGACTCCCCGCTCATGCCGAGCCTTTCCATGATCTTGGCGAGGCCGGGCACGTGGCCGGTGCGGCGCAGCAGCTCGCGCGCCGGCACCAGCTCGCCCGACTCCACGCTCTCCCCGGAGTCGAACTTGTCGAGCAGGCCGGTGAGGTCGGCGGCGCCGAGCGTACGGCGGTAGGTCTCGGCGACCGCGCGGCGCAGCAGGTGCTCCAGCACCTCCTGCTCGCGGCCCTCCTCGCTGACCTCGAACTCCACCTTGCCCATCAGCGACGGAACGACGGCGGGCAGGTCGCAGACCCGCGCGACGGCGTTCTCCTCCCCGGTGAGCGCCGCGCGCCGCACCGCGCCCGCGGCGACGGTCTCGGCGCCCGCGAGCGCGAACCGCGCCGACACGCCCGACCGCGCGTCCACCGCCGTCGACTCGCGGACGAGCCGGGTGAACCTCCCGATCACCTCGATCATGTGGTCGGGCACCTCGGCGGGCAGTCCCCCGAGGTCGGCGAAGTCGGCCTCCTGGCGGATCAGCGCGAGCTCGGCGTCCAGTTCGAGCGGGTAGTGGGTGCGGATCTCGGCGCCGAAGCGGTCCTTCAGCGGGGTGATGATCCGGCCCCGGTTGGTGTAGTCCTCGGGGTTGGCGGACGCGACGAGCAGCACGTCGAGGGGCAGCCGCAGCGCGTAGCCGCGGACCTGGACGTCGCGCTCCTCCAGCACGTTCAGCAGCGCGACCTGGATCCGCTCGGCGAGGTCGGGCAGTTCGTTGATGGAGAAGATCCCGCGGTTGGTGCGGGGGACGAGCCCGAAGTGCACGGTCTCCGGGTCGCCGAGTGTGCGGCCCTCCGCCACCTTGATCGGGTCGACGTCGCCGATGAGGTCGCCGACGCTGGTGTCGGGCGTGGCGAGCTTCTCGCCGTAGCGGTCGTCGCGGTGCCTCCACTCGACGGGCAGCTCGTCGCCCAGCTCGCCGGCGAGCCGGCGGCACCGCACGCAGACCGGCGCGTACGGGTGGTCGTTGATCTCGCAGCCGGCCACCACCGGCGTCCACTCGTCCAGCAGGCCGACGAGGGTGCGGATCAGCCGCGTCTTGCCCTGCCCGCGCTCGCCCAGCAGCACCAGGTCGTGCCCGGCCAGCAGGGCGCGCTCCAGGTGGGGCAGGACGGTCTCGTCGAATCCGAGGATGCCGGGGAAACGCGGTTCGCCGGATCTCAGCCGGTCGAGCAGGTTGCGCCGGATCTCGGCCTTGACGGGAAGCCGCACGTGGCCGCCGGCGCGCAGCGCGCCCAGCGTCGCATCACGGGGTGCGGACTCGTCGGAGGAGGACTCACGTGGTGTGGTTGAACGCACGCGACCGACACTACGTCGCCGGTCCGCGCGATCGCACCCCCGCCGGGGATTCGCCCGTCCGATCCCGTCTCGTCCGGTGTTTGGGTGGAACGGTCGCGGAGGGGGAGACTGGTGGTGTGAAGCGACCCGGCGAACGGAGTGAGGGAGGCGGCGCCGATGGCGCGATTCGGTGATGGCCTGGCCCTCGGACCCGATCTGTCCAGCGCCGCCGCGACGGCGGTCGAGCAGGCGCTCGCGCCGCTCAGCGCGGCGCCCGACCTGGTGTGCGTGTTCGTCACCGGCGACGACCCGGACCAGGTCGAGGAGGCCGCGCAGGCGGCGCAGCGCGCGGCCGGTCCCGCGCTGGTGCTGGGGTGCAGCGCGTCCGGCGTGATCGGGGCCGGGCGCGGCGTGGAGGAGCGGGGCGCGGTGAGCGCGTGGGCGGCGGTGCTGCCCGGCGCGCGGCTCGACCCGTTCCGGCTGGAGACGCTGAAGGGCGACGACCGGCTCATCGTGGTCGGCATGCCGGAGGCCCAGGACGACGACGTCGTCGGCGTGCTGCTGGCCGATCCGTTCAGCTTCCCGGTGGACGCGTTCGTGGAGCGCTCGGACGAGGCGCTGCCCGGGCTGCCGCTGGTCGGCGGGCTGGCCGAGGGCAGCGGGCTCGGCGAGACCGGGCACGGCGAGGCGCGGCTGTTCGTCGGCGGCGAGGTCTACCGGGAGGGCGCGGTCGGCGTGGTGATCGGCGGGGCCGTCGCCGCCGCCACGGTGGTCAGCCAGGGCGCCCGCCCGATCGGTCCGGACATGGTGGTGACGAGGGCCGAGGAGAACGTCCTGTACGAGCTGGCGGGGGTGCCGGCGCTGGAGAAGCTGGAGCAGATCGTCCTCGGGCTGCCGGAGGAGGAGCAGGAGCTCGCCGGGCGCGGGCTGCTGATCGGCGTCGCGATGGACGAGTACGCCGACGAGCACGAGCACGGCGACTTCCTCGTGCGCGGCGTGGTGGGCGCCGACACCGACACCGGCGCCATCGCGATCGGCGACGTCGTGGACGTGGGGCGCACCGTCCGGTTCCAGGTCCGGGACGCCGGCGCCGCCGAGGAGGACCTCGCCGCGCTGCTGGAGCGGTTCGACCTCGCGCCGGTCGAGGGCGCGCTGCTGATCTCCTGCAACGGCCGGGGGCAGGCGATGTTCCCCGACTCCGACCACGACGCCAAGGTGCTGGACCGCGCCTTCGGCCCCGCGGGGGTGGGCGGGTTCTTCGCGGCAGGGGAGATCGGCCCGGTCGCGGGGCGCAACCACGTGCACGGCTTCACCGCCTCGATCCTCGCGTTCGGCCGGGCCGAGGAGGGCGTTTGAGCGCCGTGCTCGCGGTGGACATCGGCGGGACGAAGCTCGCCGCCGCGCTGGTCGAGCCCGACGGGCGCGTCACCGCGCACGACCGGGCCCCGACCCCGAACGCGCCGGGCGTCGACGGCGAGGAGCTGTGGCGTGCGCTGGAGGCGCTGCTCGCCAAGCTCGCCGCGGACGCCGGGGACCCGCCCCTCGCGGGCGTCGGGGTGGGCTGCGGCGGGCCGATGACCTGGCCGGCCGCCGAGGTGTCCCCGCTGAACATCCCGGCGTGGCGGGGCTTCCCGCTGCGCGAGCGGCTCCGCGCCCGGTATCCGGGACTGCCCGTCCGCATCCACAACGACGCGGTCTGCGTCGCGATCGGCGAGCACTGGCTCGGCGCGGGGCGCGGGCACGAGAACGTCCTCGGCATGGTGGTGTCGACGGGCGTCGGCGGCGGGCTCATGCTCGGCGGGCGCCTGGTGAACGGCGCCAGCGGCAACGCCGGGCACATCGGGCACGTCATCGTCGAGCCCGGCGGGCCGCCCTGCGGCTGCGGGGGCCGCGGCTGCCTGGAGGCGGTCGCACGCGGCCCGGGGCTGGTCGCGTGGGCGCGGGAGCAGGGCTGGAGGCCCGGGCGCGCGGACGCCACCGGCGTGGAGCTGACCGAGGACGCCCGCCGCGGGGATCCGGTGGCGGGCGCGGCCATGCGCCGGGCCGGCCGCGCCCTCGGCATCGCGATCGCGTCCGCGACGCACCTGTGCGATCTGGAGGTCGCGGCGATCGGCGGGGGGCTGTCGCAGGCGGGGCGGCTGCTGTTCGACCCGCTGGAGGAGGCGTTCGGCGAGCACGCGCGGATGGAGTTCGCGCGGCGCCTGCGGATCGTCCCGGCCGAGCTCGGGCAGACCGCGGGCCTGGTCGGCGCCGCCGCCCTGGTCTACGCCCAAGATCGTTATTGGAGTGCCGGATAAGTCGGGCATGCAAGGATGAACGCATGAGCGAAGCGGCCCGGGGGGTGTGGGGGGCCGGCCCCCCGCGAGCGAGTACGAGCGGCGCCGGCCCGGCCTCCGTCGGCGTCGACGACGTCCGCGCCGCCCGGGAGCTGCTGGGCGGGGTGGCCGTGCCGACGCCGCTGATCCCCTCCCGGGCGCTGTCGGAGCAGATCGGCGGGCCCGTCCTGCTGAAGTGCGAGAACCTGCAGCGCACCGGCTCCTTCAAGATCCGGGGCGCGTACGTGCGGATCGCGCGGCTGAGCGAGCGGGAGCGGGCGGGCGGGGTGGTCGCGGCGAGCGCGGGCAACCACGCGCAGGGCGTGGCGCTCGCCGCCTCGATGCTCGGCTGCAAGGCCACGGTGTTCATGCCGGTCGGCGCCCCGCTGCCGAAGATCGCCGCGACACGCGGCTACGGCGCGGAGGTCGTCTTCCCGGGGCCGACCGTGGACGAGTGCCTCGTCGCCGCGCAGGAGTACGCGGACGAGTGCGGCGCGGTCTTCATCCACCCGTTCGACCATCCCGACGTCGTCGCGGGGCAGGCCACGATCGGCCTGGAGGTCATGGAGCAGTGCCCGGAGGCGCGGACGATCGTGTCGCCGGTGGGCGGCGGCGGGCTGCTGGCCGGGGTCGCGGCGGCCGTGAAGGGCCTGGCGAAGGAGACCGGCGGCGGGGACGTCAAGCTCGTCGGAGCGCAGGCCAAGCGGGCCGCGGCCTTCCCGCCCTCGCTCGCGGCGGGCAAGCCCACCCAGATCGGGATCGAGCGCACGATGGCGGACGGCATCGCGGTCGGCCGTCCCGGTCGCCTGACCTACGCCATGTTCACCGAGCTGGTGGACGCCGTCGTCACCGTGACCGAGGAGTCGATCTCCCAGGCCCTGCTGCTCTGCCTCGAACGCGCGAAGCAGGTCGTCGAGCCCGCGGGCGCGGCGGGCGTCGCGGCCCTGCTGGAGCACGCCTACGCCGTCGAGCCGCCCGTCGTGGTGCTGCTGTCGGGCGGCAACATCGACCCGCTGCTGCTGTCGAAGGTGCTGCGGCACGGGCTCGCGGGCGCGGGGCGGTACCTGGTGGTGCGCTGCCGGCTGAAGGACCGTCCGGGCGCCCTGGTGACCCTGCTGAGCGAGCTGGCCGAGATGGGGGTCAACGTCCTGGACGTCATGCACGAGCGCATGGCGGCCCGCCTCCACGTCGAGGAGGCCGAGGTGCTCATGCACCTGGAGACCCGCGGGGCCGACCACTCCGAGGACGTCATCGGCCGCCTCCGCGAGAAGGGCTACACCCTCACGCTGAGCTAGCAGGTCACGCGTTCGCGCGTGGCCGGGGCCCGTTCGAGACAGGCCCCGGCCACGCGGCCGGCTCGGCGTGAGGGTGCGGCGAAGAGGGTCCTACAGGGAGGGCTTGCCCTCGGAGTAGAGCCAGGCCTTGGCCCAGGCGTCCAGGTCCTTGCGGGAGAGGCGCTCGGCGAAGCGCACGAACTCCTTCGTGGAGGCGTTGCCGTACCGGTAGGCCGCCGGCCACGCCTTCAGCAGCTCCGAGAACGCCCGCTCGCCGATCTTCGTGCGGAGCACGTGGACCGCCATCGCGCCGCGGTCGTAGACGAGCCCGTCGAAGATGTGGTCGCGGCCCGGATCGGCGACCCTGCCCGTCCACAGACCGTCGCTCGCGGGCGTGGCGTAGGTGTCGTCGAACTGCTTCTGGACGGACGGGCCGCCGTGCGCCGCCGCGTACATCCACTCCGAGTACGTCGCGAAGCCCTCGTTCAGCCAGATGTCGGCCCACTTGGCCGGGGACACCGAGTCGCCGAACCACTGGTGGCCCAGCTCGTGCGCGAGCAGGCTGGTGCTCGGGATGCCGCCCGGACGGCGCCCGAGGTCGTACACGGGGCGGCCCTGCGTCTCCAGCGCGTAGCCGACGCCGGCCTTGACGACGATCCCGCCCGTCGAGGTGAACGGGTAGCGGCCGTAGAGCCCGTTCTGGAAGTCGGTGACCTCGGCGGTCTGGTCGTGGAACTTCTTCGCGTCCTCGGGCTTGATGGCCATGGCCCGGTCGGTGGCGGTCAGGTTGGGGATGCCCGCCTTCGTCCGTCCGGTGACCACGTCGTACCGGCCGATGGCGATCATGGCGAGCTCGCTGGCCATCGGGTTGCGGACGTCCCAGCGCGTGGTCGTCCAGCCGCCCGCGGTCCGCTTGCCGCTCGGGTCGCCGTTGGCGAGCGTGGTGAGGCCGCTCGGGGCCGTCAGCGTGTAGGTGTAGGTCGCCTTGTCGGTCGGGTGGTCGTTGACCGGGTAGACGGTGGCGGCGCCGAACGGCTGGTTCAGCATCACCGCGCCGTCGGGGGTCGGCACCCAGCCGGACACGCCCAGCGCGTCGTCGTTGATCGTCTGCGGAACGCCGGAGTACGCCACCGTCACGGTGAAGGCGCGGCGGTTCCGGATGCCCTTGCGAGGGGTGACGACCAGTTCCTGGGCACCCGTCCGCGCGTAGGTCGCGTCGCGGCCGTCGACCTTCAGGGAAGAGATCTTCAGCGGGCCGAGGAAGTCCAGGTCGAACCGGGACAGGTTCTGCGTCGCCCGCGCCGTCACGCGGGTCACCGCCTGGATCCCCTTGGTCGCGGGATCGTATTTCAGTCCGATGTCGTAGTGGGCGACGTCGTAGCCGCCGTTGCCCATGTCGGGGAAGTAGGGGTCGCCCGCGCCGGGCGCCCCGGGGGTGAACCGCTCGGCGGCGCCGGCGGGCGCCGCGGTCACCGCGAGGCTCGCCGCGACGCCCAGCGTCACGGCCGCCAGCGCTCTGGGGGTTCTGCTCATCGACCTCGTCCTCGGTAGCGTCGGTTGACCGTCATGACCGCGCTCAAGACTTTCTCGTGGAGCGAGCCCGCACAAGCGCGATTTGGTATCGAATCTGCTTGTCAGGTGAGGTTTTTGCGGCTGGGAACAGCATCCGGTCACCAACTCAGCGGTTTGGTCTCCGAATGGAGCCATGTCTGGAACAGCGTCGTGAGCCTTTGGCCCGACACGCGTTCGGCCAGCGCGGTGAACTGCGGCGTCGTGGCGGTGGAGTGGCGGTGCTCGGCGGTCCACGTCCGAAGGATCGTGAAGAACGCCCTGTCGCCGACCCGCTCGCGGAGCGCCTGGAGCGTCATCGCGCCGCGGACGTAGACGGAGAAGCCGAACATCTTCGCGGCGCCCGGCGCGCCCGGCGGCGGGCTGAAGATCGGCGAGCCCGCGGGCAGCGCGTGGTACCGCTGGAAGATCTTCTTCGCCGAGTCCCTGCCGGTGCGCTCGCGCCACAGCCACTCGGCGTAGGTGGCGAAGCCCTCGTTCAGCCAGATGTCGCTCCAGTCGCGCAGCCCGACGCTGTCGCCGAACCACTGGTGGGCCATCTCGTGGACGATGAAGCCGTCGTCCGGCGCGAATCCGCCGTAGACGGGACGTTCCTGCGTTTCCAGGGCGTAGCCCAGCTTCGGGTCGTCGATGATGCCGCCCGCCGTCGCGAACGGGTAAGGCCCGAAGATCGGCGCCGCCCACCGCATCACCTTGACGGTGGTGCTCTCCAGCCGCCCGGCGGCCGACCGGAACGCCGGATCGACGGCCGTGATCACCGGGACGCCGTCCACCTCGGTCCGCCGCGTGTGGAACCGCCCGATGGCCACCGTGGCCAGATAGCTCGCCATCGGCGCGTCCTCGGCCCACTCGTAGGTGGCGGTCGCGCCGCCGGTGCGGACCGGGCCGGGCCGCCCGTTCGCGACGGCGTGCAGGCCCTTCGGGACGGTGATGTGGAACGCGTACGTGGCCTTGTCGCGGGGATGGTCGTTCACCGGCAGCCAGGTCGACGCGCCGTCCGGCTCGGAGGCGACGACCGCGCCGTCCTTGCTCGGGATCCACCCGTAGGCGCCGTAGGTCTTGTCGCCGACCGGCGACGGCCTGCCCGAGTACCGGACCGCGACCCGGAACGTCCGCCCGGCGCGGATCGGCTCCGCGGGCGTGATCACCAGCTCCCGGCCCGCGCGGCGGTGGCGCGCCTCCCGGCCGTCCACCGCGACGGCGGTGATCTGCGGGCCGCGGAAGTCGAGGTCGAACGCGGACAGGTCCTGGGCGGCCGTCGCGGTGACGGTCACCGCCGCGTCGACCGATCCCGTCCTGACGCCCGCGTAGGCCAGCGCGACGTCGTAGTGGACGACGTCGTACCCTCCGTTGCCCGCCCCCTCGAAGTAGGGGTCGCCCAAGCCCGCCGCTCCTGGGGAGGGCGTGGCGCAGACCGGCGACGGCGGCACGGCGGGCGGCAAGGGCTGTGGACAAGGTGCGGCCGCCCGCCGCTCCGCCGCGGCGTCCGGATCCGCGGACGCGGACGCGGCGCCGGGCGACCCGGCCAGGAACGCGACGGCCAGGGTCGCGGTCGTCCGCCGAGAAGGCCCGTTCATCAGGCCGATGCTGGTGGAGCGCCCGTCCCGCCGGGCCGGGGACCGGCCGGGCTTTCCGCACTCCTTGCCGAGCCTTGGCCCGCAGCGGACCGGGGCCGCCCCGTCACTTGGACGGGCGGCCCCTCTGGTACAGCCAGTCGTCGAAGAACGCGTCCAGCTTCTTGCCCGACACCCGGTTCGCCGTCGCGATGAACTGCTTCGTCGTCCCGGAGGCGTGCCGGTGCTCCTTCGTCCAGGTCTGGAGGATCTTGTAGAACACGTCCTCGCCGACCCGGGCGCGCAGCGCGACCAGCGTCATGCCGCCCCGGTCGTACACCGACCGGCCGAACATCTGCTTGCGCCCCGGGTCGCCGGGCGGGACGTCCCACAGCTCCTCGCCGCCGATGCCGTTGTAGGCCTCGTCGAAGTGCTCCTGCACCGTCTGGCCGCCGGTCTTCTCGTCCCACAGCCACTCGGCGTAGGTCGCGAAGCCCTCGTTCAGCCAGATGTCCTGCCACCGCGACAGGCTGACGCTGTCGCCGAACCACTGGTGCGCCAGCTCGTGCGCGACGATCGTCGGCTGGAGCCCGAACGCCCCGTACACCGGCCGCGTCTGCGTCTCCAGCGCGAAGCCGACGTCGGCGTTGTCGATCAGGCCGCCGGTCGAGGAGAACGGGTACGGGCCGAACAGCTTCGACCACTCGTCGACGACCCGGCCGTTCAGCTGGTGGAACTGGTCGATGTTCACGCCGGAGGTGGTCGCGTCCACGGCGGTGATGTTGGGGACGCCGCCGGCCGTCCTGCCCGTCCGCACCGAGAACCGGCCGACGTCGACCGTCGCCAGGTAGGTGGCCATCGGGTCCTTGACCCGCCACTTCGAGGTCGTCGTGGCGCCCGCCCCGGCGCGGTGGGCGACCGGCACGACGCCCGGTCCGCCCGTCGGCTCGGTGGCCGGGGGCTCGGTGGGCGGCCCGCCCGGAAGGCCGGGAGGTGTCCCCGTGCCCGGCGCCCCGCCGCCGGAGGAGTCCTGCGGCGGCGAGTCCGGCTCGCCGTTGGCGATCGCCGTCAGCCCCTGCGGGACCGTGATCTCGAAGTCGAAGGTGGCCTTGTCGCTCGGGTGGTCGTTGCTCGGGAACCAGGTGTGCGCGCCGCTCGGCTGGCACGCCACGAAGACGCCGTCGGACGTGCGGATCCAGCCGTACCGGCCGAGCACCGGGTCCGACACCGGCTGCGGCGTCCCCGAGTAGGCGACCACCGTGGTGAAGGTGCTGCCCTTCTCCAGGGGCTTGGCGGGCGTCACCTCCAGCTCGCCGCCGCCGCGCTGCTGCCGCGCGGGCGCGCCGTCCACCTTGATGGAGGACACGTCCAGGCCGGTCAGGTCGAGGTTGAACCGGGCGAGCCTCGCGGTCGCCCTGGCGGTGATCGTCGCGACGCCGTCGAGCTGCTTCGGGCCGTCCGGCGTGATGGTGAGCTTCAGCCCGTAGTGCTGGACGTCGTAGCCGCCGTTGCCGTTGCCCGGCACGTAGGCGTCGCCCGCGGTCGTCGGGCCCGCCGGGCCGTTCACCGCCGGTCCCTTGGGCGGGCCGGACGCGCCCGGGTCGTCGAACGGGGTCTGGCAGGCCGCGGTCAGCGACCCCGCGATCGCCAGGGCGGCCAGCCCCGGAACGCCGCGCGACGCGGCGCCGCGGACGGCCCTCGGGCCGTTACGACGGGGACTGGGTGAGTTTCCGGCCATATGCACGCCGTCCAGCCTGCCCGGACGGGACCCCGCCCGGCAACTCGGACGGCGCCGGAACCCCGCCGGCGAGGGAGATGTCAGCGATGGGCGTAGGGATTGGGCCGGTACGGGTCCGCCTTCACGACGACGGTCTGCGCCACCTTGCAGTGCAGCGCCTGCTTGCGCTGGTCCCCGAGGATCCACGCGACGTCGATCAGGCCGATGCACCCGCAGACGCCGCCGAGCACGCTGTAGAACGCGGAGCGCCCCGCGGCCTGGCCGGTGCTGATCGCCTGCCCGTCGTCGGCCCGGACGACCCTCGTCCGCACCAGCATCTTGCCGAGCGTCTGCCCCCACTTCGCGTGCATCAGCCAGAAGTAGAAGAAGGCCAGCACGACGCTGATCGCGTTCGTCCCCACCCGGGCGCCGTCGTACATGGAGGTGCCCGGCTCCTGGTTGACGACGTTGTTCCAGTTGACGAACGGGATCGAGATCAGCCCCGTCACGATGCCGATGATGACGAGGTCGACGATGCCCCCGCCGAGCCGCGCCCAGCGGCTCGCCAGCTCCCCGGAAGGATGCGCGTACCCGCCCGCCCCGTAGCCGGGGTGCGGCTGCCCGTAACCCGGCTGGGCGCCGTACGGCTGCTGCTGCCACTGGCCCTGCTCGCCGTACGGCTGCTGTCCGTACTGCTGTTGCTGTCCGTACTGTTGCTGCTGCCCGTACTGCTGTTGATCCCCGTAGGGCTGCTGCTCGCCAGAGGGCTGCTGCCCCCACTGCTGCCCGCCCCACTGCTGCTCCCCGTAGGGCTGCTGCTGGCCGTACCCCGGTTGTCCGTACCCCTGTTGGCCGCCGGGTGGCTGCTGCCCTCCGGGCTGTGGCTGCTCGCCGTACGGCTGCCGGCCGCCGTAGGGGCCCGGCCGGTCGGGCTGCTCCTGCTCCCCGTGCGGCCGGTCGTCTTCTGGCTCTCGCCCGGACGCGGGGTCGTGCGGCGGTTGCGTCATGCCGTGAGGGTCGCCGCGTCACCGCGGACCAACCCTGCCGCGCCCGGGTGGAGCCGGAATGTTTACTCCCGTGTGGCCGAACCTTGCCGGGCCGGGATCAGGACGGGTTCCGCTCGCGGGCGTAGGGGTTCGGCGTCCACGGCGTCGCCTTCACCACCACCGTCCCGGCCACCTTGTCGTGCAGCGCCTGGCGCCGTTCGTCCCACAGGATCCAGGCGTTGTCGAGCAGACCGACGAGCCCGAGGATCCCCGCGACGGGCGTAACGAGGTTCAGCGCCCCCGTCGTGATGGTGATGGCGTAGACGAACGCCTGCCTGCCGAGCGCCTGCCCCCAGCTCACCGCCGACAGGTCGGAGGCCCGCACCAGCCGGATGCCGAACGCCTTCTTGCCGAGCGTCTGCCCCCACCGGGCGTGCAGGACGCTGAAGTACGCGAAGCCCAGCAGGAACGCGATCGCATACCCGGTGACCAGGCGCGGGATGTTGTAGAGGTCCAGCGGGTTCGTCATCGGCTCGCCGGACTCGGCCATGTCCCGCACCCGGTCCCAGCGGATCGAGAACAGGACGGCCGGCGTCGCCGCGAAGCCGATGACGAAGCTGTCGAGGATTCCCGCGCCGAGCCGCAGGAGCCGTCCGGCGGTCATGTCCTGCGGGCCCTGCGGGCCGGGGTGGTGGTAGCCGGGAGGCCCGTAGCCCGGGACGGGCGGCGCCTGCGGCGGCTGCGCGCCGGGGTGGCCGTACCCCGCCCCGGGGACGGCCTGGGGCGGCGGCCCGCCGTAGGAGCCCTGGTAGGGCGGCGGGCGTTCGGGCGAGGCGGGGGCCTCGCCCGGCGGCCGGTCCGGGGGCTGCCAGCCGCTGTCCGGCTTCGGGGTGTCCTGGGGTGGTTCGCTCATGGCCCCACAGTGTGCCGGGTGCGGGCGGCGCGCGGTCCCCCGGGCGGCGACCGGCCCCGGACGCGGGCGCGTCCGGGGCCGGGTCCCCCGAGTCCGGGCACCGCGGCGTCGAGGCTCGCCGCGGTGCCGCGGCGTCACAGGTTGCCGCGGCGCTCCTGCTCCCGCTCGATCGCCTCGAACAGCGCCTTGAAGTTGCCCTTGCCGAAGCCGAGCGAGCCGTGCCGCTCGATCAGCTCGAAGAACACCGTCGGGCGGTCCTGGACGGGCTTGGTGAAGATCTGCAGCAGGTAGCCGTCCTCGTCCCGGTCGACGAGGATCCGGCGCTTCTGCAGCTCCTCGATCGGCACCCGCACCTGGCCGATGCGCTCGCGCAGCTCCGGGTCCTCGTAGTAGGAGTCGGGGCTCTCCAGGAACTCCACGCCCGCGGCGCGCATCCGGTCGACCGACGCCAGGATGTCGTTGGTGGCGAGCGCGATGTGCTGGACGCCCGGCCCGCCGTAGAACTCCAGGTACTCGTCGATCTGCGACTTGCGCTTGCTCTCCGCGGGCTCGTTCAGGGGGAACTTCACCTTGCGGGTGCCGTCCGCGACGACCTTGGACATCAGCGCCGAGTACTCGGTCGCGATGTCGTCGCCGACGAACTCCGCCATGTCGGTGAAGCCCATGACGCGGTGGTAGAAGTCGGCCCACTCGTCCATGCGCTCGACGTTGCCGACGCAGTGGTCGATCGCCTGGAAGAACCGCTTGTCCACCGGCTCCACGATGGGCTCGGCGCGCTCGAACCCCGGCAGGTAGGGGCCGCTGTAGTTGGAGCGGTCGACCAGCGTGTGCCGGGTCTCGCCGTAGGTGGCGATCGCCGCGACCGTCACCTTCCCGAACCTGTCCTCGAGGACGTGCGGCTCCTCGAGCCCGGTAGCGCCCTTCGCGAGCGCGTGCCGGTAGGCGTGCTCGACGTCGGGCACCTCGATCGCGAGGTCCACCACGCCGTCGCCGTGCTCGGCGATGTGCCGCCCGATCTCGGTGCCCGCCTTCACCGGGCCGCGGAACACGAACCGGGCGCCGCCCGACTCCAGCACGTGCACCGCCTCGTCCGGGCTGCCGTTCTCCGGGCCCCGGTAGGCGACCCTGCGCATCCCGAACGCGGTCGAGTAGTAGTGGGCGGCCTGTTTGGCGTTGCCGACGGCGAAGACGACGGCGTCCATACCCTTGACCGGAAACTCATCCATGCCACCTAATCTCGGCATACGCCTGCAAGGTGCGCAAGAGCGGGCGGAATCACTGGTCAATCTGTACAGTACAAACGTGATCTGACCGGTCGCTCTGTACATGGTGACCACGACCACAGGAGGGTGCCGTGCCGATCGACGAACTGGACGGCCGGCTGATCGAGCTGTTCGCGGCCGAGCCCAGGGTCGGCGTCCTGGAGGCGTCCCGGCGGCTCGGGGTGGCGCGCGGCACCGTCCAGGCGCGGCTGGACCGGCTCGCGCGGGACGGCGTCATCGCCGGCCACGGCCCGGAGATCGACCCGGCCGCGCTCGGCTACGGGGTGACGGCCTTCGTGACGCTGCAGCTGCGGCAGGCGGGCGGCCACGACCCGGTGGCGGCCCGGCTCGCCCAGGTGCCCGAGGTGATCGAGGCCCACACCATCACCGGCCCCGGCGACATGCTGTGCCGCATCGTCGCCCGCAGCAACACCGACCTCCAGCGCGTCATCGACGTGATCGTGGACGTCGCCGGCGTGGAGCGCGCCTCCTCGGTGATCTCCCTCGCCACCCAGATCCCGTACCGCACCCTCCCCCTCGTCCGCGCGGTGTCCGGTCCCGCCCGGGCGGAGGCCCCCCGGGGACGCGCGCCCGGGTAGGGGCGCACAAGCAACGACCGCCGGGCGGGATCCGCCCGGCGGTCTTCACCTCCGCAGTGTCGAGGGACGACGGCTACGCGCCGCCGTAGGGGGTGGCGTCGAGGACCTCCACGGTCATCGAGCGGCCGTTGGGGAGGTTGTAGGTGGCCTTCTCGCCGACCTTCTTGCCGTCGATGGCGGCACCGAGCGGCGACTTCGGGGAGTAGACGTCGATGGGGGCGCCGACCTCCTCGCGGGAGGCGAGCAGGAACGTCACCTCCTCGTCGTCGCCCTCGAACGAGACCGTGACGGTCATGCCGGGCCCGACGACGCCCTCCGTGCGAGGGGCCTCGCCGACGCGGGCGTTCTCCAGGATGCCCTGGAGCTGGAGGATCCGGCCCTCGATCTTGCCCTGCTCCTCCTTGGCCGCGTGGTAGCCGCCGTTCTCGCGCAGGTCGCCCTCCTCCCGCGCCGCCTCGATCTTCTGAGCGATCTCGATGCGGCCCGGGCCCGACAGGTGGTCCAGCTCAGCCTTGAGCCGGTCGTACGCCTCCTGGGTGAGCCAGGTGACGTTGTCAGCGCGGGTCTCGGTCACGGGTACTCCTCATCCACATGGTGCGATCTCACCCGCCCCCGCGGGCGGGCGTCACATCGACATGAAGTGCGGCTGGGTGAAACCTCTAGCCTATCCGGTGTGTGCGGGTAAAGGTTCCCTGAACACGGCGTCCGCAATCCGCCAAACCGTGTTCCGTCACTCACCGGGCGTATCGGTCGGCCGGTGGCGGCAGGCGTCAGACCTTGCGGCAGTCGCGGATCCTGGCCCCGGTGGCCCGCCGCGGCGTCTGCAGCGTCTCGGCCCCCTTCACGCTGGACGTCCCGGGCGGGGCGGACACCTCCTTCTGCGCGAGCACGGCGAAGTCGGTGTCGTAGGCGTCCACCGTGCAGCGCACGTCGTCGTCCTTCCCCTTGGCCACCGTGTAGTTGATCTCGACCGACGTGTCGGTGATGTCGTAGGTGACGGTCTGCGGGACGATCCCGGGCGTCTGCCCCGTGTGCGCTGCGAGGATGCCGAAGCCGGCCGCCATCACCGCCGCGAGGAGGCCGACGGCCGCCAGGCCGAGGCGGCTCCGCCGGGACTCGGCCGGAGCCGCTGGTTTCGACACGCTCGTCGTCATGGCGGGAATCCTCGTGCGGGGTTTCGGTGTTGTCAGGGACAATTCATTCTCGTCTGTCATGGCGCGTGCCTCGAACCGGGGGCCGCTCAACAGTCCGGAGAGGGAGACCCCCAAGTGTCCGAGGTCATCGACGGTACGTCCGACGTCTTCGACGGCGCGGCGCTCGAACGGCCGTGCGGCGGCGACGAGCCCCTGCGTCTCATGGCGGTGCACGCGCACCCCGACGACGAGTCCAGCAAGGGCGCGGCCACGATGGCGCGCTACGTGGCCGACGGCGTCGAGGTCCTCGTCGTCACCTGCACCGGCGGCGAGCGCGGCGACATCCTGAACCCCGCGATGGACCGCCCCGAGGTCAAGGCCGACATCGGCAAGGTCCGCGAGGCGGAGATGGCGCGGGCCCGCGAGATCCTCGGCGTCGACCAGCGCTGGCTCGGGTTCGTCGACTCGGGCTTCCCCGAGGGCGACCCGCTGCCGCCGCTGCCGGAGGGCTGCTTCGCGCTGGAGCCGCTGGAGACCGCCGCCGAGCCGCTGGTGCGCGCGGTCCGCGAGTTCCGCCCGCACGTGATGCTCACCTACGACGAGAGGGGCGGCTACCCCCACCCCGACCACGTGAAGTGCCACGAGGTGTCGGTGGAGGCGTTCGAGGCCGCGGGCGACCCGGAGCGCTACCCGGGCACGGGCGACCCCTGGCAGCCGCTGAAGCTCTACTACCACATGACCTTCAGCAAGGAGCGCATCCTCACCCTGCACGCCGCCATGGAGAAGGCCGGCCTCGAGTCGCCCTACGGCGACTGGCTGAAGCGCTTCGAGGAGGAGGGCGAGGAGCGCGCCCGGTGGGAGGTCACCACGCGGGTGCCCTGCGCCGACCACTTCGAGACCCGGGACCAGGCCCTGCTCGCCCACGCCACCCAGATCGACCCGAACGGGTTCTGGTTCGTCGTCCCGCTGGACGTCCAGCGCGAGGCATGGCCGACCGAGGACTACCATTTGGCCAGGTCCCTGGTCGACACGGAACTGCCGGAGGACGACCTGTTCGCCGGCATCCGGGAGAAGGTGTGTCTGTGATGGCTGCCGTCCACGCCATGCCGCCGAACGCCATGCCGCTGAACGACGACACGGTCAGCCCCGGCATGCTCGGCTTCGTGGTGTTCCTCCTCCTGCTGGCCGCGACGGTCCTGCTGATCCGGTCGATGGGCAAGCAGATGAAGAAGATCCAGGCGCCCCGCGAGGCGGACCTGAGGCAGCAGGAGTGGGAGCGCGCCGAGGCGGCCAAGGCGGCCAAGGCCGGCACGGCGGCCAAGGCCTCCGACGACGACGCCTGACCCGGCCGGGCCCCCGGCGCCGGTTGGGCGCCTCCTCCTCCGGGGAGGATCTTCGACGTGCGCGAGAACGCCGATGACTCCTACCGCGACCTCCCGTCCGCGGAGCTGCGCCGCGCCCTCGACCGCCATCTCGCCGGAACGACCTCCGGCGAGGGGGAGGTGGAGGCCGAGGGGCTGGTCCTGCTGGAGCGGGAACGCTGGGCGGAGGCGGCCGAGACGCTGGAGGAGGCCCTGCGCCTCGCCGAGCGGGGCGGCGACCTCCACGCGGTGCTGGCGGCGCGCCACGACCTCGCCCGGGCGCTGATCGGCGGCGGCGACCTCGACCGCGCGATCGGGCTGCTCGGCCCGCTGCCGGACGAGTTCGCCGCCCTGCCGGAGCCGGACGAGCACGCCCGCGCCCGCGCGCTGGAGAGCCTCGGCGAGGCCTACCTGCGCGCGAACCGTCCCGTCGCGGCCGTCAACTTCTTCGGCCAGGCCCTGGAGATCCTGCGCAGGCTGGGCGCGGTCGGCGGGCAGGCCGCGATGTTCGTCCACATCGCCGACGCCGCCCGCCTCCGCGGCGACGACGCGGCCGAACGCGCCGCCCTCGACCGCGCGGCGGAGCTGGTCCGCCCGGCCTGACCCCGGCCGGGCCCTACACCTTGCGGTGGTCCCAGCTCACGACCCGGTCGGGCTCCATGACGATGAGGACGCGCTTGGCCAGCGCCTGCTCGATGCCCTCGGCGATGACCGGGTCGACGGGCTCGCCCAGCTCCGGGACGGGCAGGCCAGCCATCCGGGAGCCGACGACCATGCCGACCTTGGACCGCGGCTCGGGGTCCTCGATGACCAGGCCCCGGCCGTACAGGGCGACGCCGCGCAGTTCGTTGTACTCCACGCCGTCCTCGACCAGGCATGTCATGACCGGATTGCGGCGCAGGTTGATCACTTTCTGCGAGGACTTGTACGTGGTGAAGGCGATCCTGCCCTCGTACAGCGTGTAGAACATCGTCACCAGATGGGGCTCGCCGTCCTTGCCGACGGTCGCGACCTGCACCTTGAAGTTGGCGGCCAGGTAGGCGGCCACCTCCTCGGGCGTCATCTTGATCTTGTCGCGCTTGCTACCGGCCAACGGGGCCTCCCCAGGTCGTCTGCATCGCGCACAGAATAACCAAGCGCTTGCCCGGCCCTCCGACCGGCACCATGGGGGCATGTCCGTTCGCGATCTCACCGTCCTCGGCTCCGCCAGCGCGGTGCCCACCCGGTCCCGGAACCACAACGGCTACCTGCTTCGCTGGGACGGGCACGGCGTCCTGTTCGATCCGGGGGAGGGGACGCAGCGCCAGATGACGCACGCGGGGCTCTCCGCGAACGACGTGACCTGGATCTGCGTGACGCACTTCCACGGCGACCACTGCCTCGGGGTGCCGGGGATCGTCCAGCGCATCGCCCGCGACGGCGTCGCGCACCCGGTGAACGCGGCGTTCCCGGCGAGCGGCCGACCCTACTGGGAGCGCCTGCGGAACGCGGCCGCGTTCCGCGACACCGACGTCATCCGCGAGCGGCCGGTGTCCGGCGAGCGGACGGAACTCGACACCGGCGACGCCCCGTTCAGCCTGGTCGCACGGCGGCTGTCCCACCCCGTCGAGGCGTACGGGTACCGGCTGGAGGAGCCCGACGGCGTGACGATGCTGCCGGACGAGCTCGCCGCGCGCGGCGTCAGGGGGCCGCTGATCCGCCGCCTCCAGGAGGAGGGGCGCGTCACGACGCCCGCCGGCCGCACGGTCGCGCTGGCCGAGTGCAGCGTGACCCGGCCCGGGCAGAAGGTCGCGTTCGTCATGGACACCCGGCTCTGCGACGGCGTCCGCGAACTGGCCGCCGGAGTGGACATGCTCGTCATCGAGTCCACCTTCCTGGGCGAGGACGCGGCCCTGGCCGCCGAGTACGGGCACCTGACCGCCGCCCAGGCGGGCGCGGTGGCGGCGGAGGCGGGCGTGGGGCGGCTCGTCCTGACCCACTTCTCCGAGCGCTACCCCGCCGCCGACGAGCACCGCTTCACCGACGAGGCGTCCGCCGCGTTCGGCGGCGACATCACCCTCGTCCACGATCTGGACCGGATCCCGCTGCCGCCGCGCCGTCTGACCTGACGGAAGGTGGGCAGGACCCAGGGCATGGCTGACGAAGTCGATGTCGTGGTGATCGGTCTCGGGCCCGGCGGCGAGGACGCCGCGGGCAGGCTCGCCGAGGCGGGCCTGTCGGTCGTCGGCGTCGAGTCGCGGCTGGTCGGAGGGGAGTGCCCCTTCTACGCCTGCGTCCCCACCAAGATGATGGTGCGCGCCGCCGGGCTGGTCGCCGAGGCCGGGCGCGTCCCCGGCATGGCGGGCGGGGCGTCCGTCCGGCCCGACTGGGGGCCGGTGGCCGCCCGGATCCGCGACGAGGCGACCGACGGGTGGGACGACACGGCCGCCGCCGACCGGCTCACCGGCAAGGGCGTGCGGCTGGTGCGCGGCCAGGGCCGCATCACCGGTCCCCGCGAGGTGACCGTGGGCGACCAGGTCTTCAACGCCCGGCGCGGCATCGTGCTCAACACCGGCACCTCGCCCACGGCCCCGCCCGTGGACGGCCTCGCCGGCACCCCGTACTGGACGAACCGCGAGGCCGTCCAGGCGACGGAGGTCCCCGAATCGCTCCTCGTCCTCGGCGGCGGCGTGGTCGGCGTCGAGACGGCACAGGTCTTCTCCCGCTTCGACAGCCGCGTCACGGTCGTCGAGGCGGCCGACCGCCTCCTCGTCAACGACGAGCCGGAGTCCGGCGCCCTGCTGCGCGAGGTCTTCGAACGCGAGGGCATCGGCGTGCGCACCGGCGTGAACGTCACCCGCGTCACCCACGACGGGTCCGAGTTCACGATGCACCTCGGCGACGAGACGCTCAGCGCCGACCGCCTCCTCGTCGCGACCGGGCGCCGCCCCAACCTCCGGGGGCTCGGCCTCGGCGCCGTCGGCCTGGACGAGAACGCCCGCCGGATCGCCGTGGACGGCCGCATGCGCGCGGCCGACGGCGTGTGGGCGATCGGCGACATCACCGGCATGGGCGCGTTCACGCACGTCTCGATGTACCAGGCGGCCGTGGCGGTCCGGGACCTCCTCGGGGAGGAGGGGCCGCCCGCCGCCTACCGCGCCGTGCCGCGCGTCACCTTCACCGACCCCGAGATCGCGTCCGTCGGCCTCACCGAGGCCCAGGCCCGCGACCAGAACCTCCCCGTCCGCACGGCCGTCGTGCCGATCGCCGAGTCGACCCGCGGCTGGATCCACAAGGCCGGCAACGACGGCTTCGTCAAGCTGGTCGAGGACGTCGAGTGGGGCACCCTGGTCGGCGCCACCGCCGCGGGGCCGTCCGGAGGGGAGGTCCTCGGCTTCCTGGCCGTGGCCGTCCACACCGAGACCCCCACCGCCGCCCTCCGCGAGATGATCTACGCCTATCCCACCTTCCACCGCACCGTCGAGTCCGCCCTCGCCGATCTCGCCGCGCAGGCGCGAGGGGGAGTGAGGCGGCGGCCGGATCGGGCAGGATCGGGGGCATGAACCGGCTCAAGGACGCGACCAGCCCGTACCTGCTCCAGCACGCCGGCAACCCGGTGGAGTGGTGGGAGTGGACCGGGGAGGCGTTCGCCGAGGCGCGGCGGCGCGACGTCCCCGTCCTGCTCTCCGTCGGATACGCCGCCTGCCACTGGTGCCATGTCATGGCGCACGAGTCCTTCGAGGACGGCGAGACGGCGCGGGCGATGAACGAGCTGTTCGTGAACATCAAGGTCGACCGGGAGGAGCGCCCGGACATCGACGCCGTCTACATGGAGGCGACCCAGGCCATGACGGGCCAGGGCGGCTGGCCGATGACGGTGTTCATGACTCCGGAGGGGCATCCGTTCTACTGCGGGACGTACTTCCCGCGGGCGCAGTTCCGGGCGCTGCTCCAGGCCGTCCACAAGGCGTGGACGGAGCAGCGCGCCGACGTCGCCCAGCAGGGCCAGCAGGTCGTGGAGGCCCTGACCTCGCGCGGGTCGGGCCTCGCCGGGACGGAGGCGCCCGGCGACGCGGTGCTCGCGCACGCGGTGAAGGTGCTCGCGGGCTCCTACGACGCGGTGCGCGGCGGGTTCGGCGGCGCCCCGAAGTTCCCGCCGTCGATGGCGCTGGAGTTCCTGCTGCGCCACCACGCGCGCACGGGCGACGACGAGTCGCTGGCGATGGCGTCCCGCACGCTGGAGGCGATGGCCCGCGGCGGGATGTACGACCAGCTCGGCGGCGGGTTCGCGCGGTACTCGGTGGACGCGCGGTGGATCGTGCCGCACTTCGAGAAGATGCTCTACGACAACGCTCTGCTGGCCCGCGTCTACGCGCACTGGTGGCGGCTGACGGGGACGCCGTTCGCGCGGCGGGTCGCGCTGGAGACCTGCGACTGGATGCTGCGCGACCTGCGCACCGACCAGGGCGGCCTCGCCTCGGCGCTGGACGCCGACAGCGAGGGCGTCGAGGGCAGGTACTACGTGTGGACGCCCGAGCAGCTGCGGGAGGTCCTCGGAGACGAGGACGGCGCGTTCGCGGAGACCCTGTTCGAGGTGACGGGGACGTTCGAGCACGGCGCCTCCGTCCTCCAGCTCCTGAGCGATCCCGAGGACGCCGGGCGGTACGAGCGCGTGCGCACCGCGTTGCTCGCGGCGCGCGCGCAGCGGATCCCGCCGGCCCGGGACGACAAGGTGGTGGCGGCGTGGAACGGGCTCGCCGTCGCGGCGCTGGCGGAGTGCGGCGCGCTGTTCGACCGGCCGGACCTGGTCCGGGCGGCCGAGGAGGTCGCGCGCCTGCTGGTGGAGGTCCATCTGCGGGACGGCCGGCTGGCGCGCACGTCCAAGGACGGGACGGCGGGCGCGAACGCCGGCGTCCTGGAGGACTACGCCGACGTGGCCGAGGGCCTGCTCGCCCTGCACGCCGTCACCGGCGACCCCCGCCACGTGCGGCTGGCCGGTGAGCTGCTGAACACCGTCCTCGAACGGTTCGCCGACGGGTCCGGCGGCTTCTACGACACGGCCGACGACGCCGAGCGGCTGTTCCGGCGACCGCAGGACCCGACCGACAACGCGACGCCGTCGGGGCAGTTCGCGGCGGCGGGGGCGCTGCTGTCGTTCGCCGCGCTGACCGGGTCGGACTGGCACCGGCAGGCGGCGCAGGACGCGCTGGCGCCCGCCGGGGCGCTGGCGGACAAGCACGCGCGGTTCGCGGGCTGGGGCCTCGCCGTGGCCGAGGCCCTCGCGACCGGTCCGGTCGAGATCGCGGTGATCGGCGATCCGGACGACGCGCGCACCCGCGCGCTGCACCGGACGGCCCTCATGGCGGTGGCCCCGGGCGCGGTGGTCAGCGCCGGCCCGCCGGACGCCGAGGGCGTGCCCCTGCTGGAGGGGCGGGGCCTGGTGGAGGGGGAGCCCGCGGCGTACGTCTGCCGGGGGTTCGTCTGCCGGCTGCCCGTGACGACCCAGGCCGAGCTGAACCGCGAACTACGTGGGCAATTGGACTGACGATCCACTTTATGGGAACGTGACCTTGATCTCAGCTGGCCGGGCTGTTACTACTGAGTAACTGGGGCGTTCCTGACCTAACGAGGTGGAGCGGCCGAGGGTGTCATCAGGCCCCCCGGGTATCTGGACGATGGCCGACCATCTGGGTCATAGTCGTGTCCGGTGCACGGTCAGGAGCCGGCGCAGGGCGACCATCGAGGGAGCGTGGCAGTGGGAAAGCCGAACCGCCGGGTGCTACCGACGATCATCGGCGTCTCCGTGCTGACGACGCTCGCCGCCAACACCGCCGTCCTCGTCGCGCGCGACGACGGCCCGGCGGACGCGCCGCGCGGCGAGCAGCGCGCCCGGTTCGTGGCCGCGTCCGGCAGCACCGGCCTGTCGCCCGCGGCGGTCGCGCCGCTCGGCAAGCGGCTCGTCCCGCACGTCCTCGTCGCGGCGCCGTCCACCCTTCCGGCCGACTTCGTCCAGAAGGTCCGCGGCGCCAAGGGCGTGAAGGGCGTCGAGGTCGTCGACGCCGTGCAGGGCATGGTCGCCGGCAAGCGCGTGGGGCTGATGGGCGTCGACCCGTCCACGTTCCGCAACTACACGCCGAAGCCGACCGCCAAGTCGGACGCGCTCTGGCGCAACGTCGCCTCCGGCGACGTCGCCATCTCCTTCACGATGGGCAGCGACGGCGGCGTCAAGCTCGGCAGCCAGGTGCCCGTCGGCGGCAGGCAGCACCAGTCGCAGCTGCGGGTGGGCGCGTACGCGACGATGGGCATCAGCGACGTCGACGCGGTCGTCTCGCACGCCACCGCGCAGGCCCTCGGGCTGCCGACCGGCAACGCGATGCTGGTCAGCGTCCCGAAGACGGCGCCGAAGACGTTCATCAAGAAGCTGCGCAAGGCGCTGCCGAAGGGCGCCAGGGCCGTCGCGGTCAACCCGGAGATCGACTTCCCGAAGTCCGGGAACGTGCCGGCCGCCAACGGCCAGGTCATGACGGCCGGCCAGGTCCGGACGGTGATCAAGGCGGCCTACACCCGGCTCGGCTGGCCGTACGTGTGGGGCGGCGAGTCCGAGGCCGAGGGCGGCTACGACTGCTCCGGCCTGATGCAGTACGCGTTCGCCAAGGCGGGCATCCGGCTCCCGCGCGTCGCCGCCGACCAGGCCCGCGCCGGCTGGGTCGTCCCCTACAGCAAGGCCGAGCCGGGCGACATGCTCATCTGGGCCAACGACCCGACCGCTCCCGGCTACATCTCGCACATCGCCCTCTACCTGGGCCAGGGCAAGATGCTGGCCGCCCCGCGGACGGGCACGGTGGTGCAGATCCAGAACGTCTACACCCGCAACATGCGCGGCGCCGTCCGCGTCAGCCCGAAGACGGCCGCCGCGCTGGCGCGCTGACCCGCCCGGCGCGGGCGCCGGGTCACAGCGGGCAGCCGCGGGCCAGGAACTCCAGGTTGCGGTCGACGAGCTCGGGAAGCTCCTCGGTCGTCGCGCGCCCGTCCATCCACTGGTACATGGCCGCCTGGAGCACGCCGAGGACGGCCCAGGCGAACGTCTCCACGTCCGGGTCGTCGGGGCGCCGCCCGGTCCGGTGGCCGACGACATCGGTCAGCATGGCGAACGTGCCCTCGCGGAGCGCCTCGAACGTGCGGGCGCGCAGCGCCGGGACCTGGGAGGTGAGCCGCAGCCGGGCGTTGACCACGTCCAGGTCGGTCTCGTACATCAGCGGGAGCATCTCGCGGAGCGTGGCGCGCAGCGCCTCGATGGGGGGCAGCCCGGCCGGCTGGCCCCGCATGACCTCCGCCATGATCGGGTCGTACTCGTCGGTGACGACCACGTCCTCCTTGGTGGGGAAGTAGCGGAAGAACGTGCTCGGCGAGATCTCGGCCGCCGCCGCGATCTGCTCCACGGTCGTCTCGTCGTAGCCCCGCTCGCCGAACAGGCGGAGGGCGTGGTCCTGGATCGCCCGGCGCGTCCGCAGCTTCTTGCGCTCCCGCAGCGGCAGCCGGGAGAGCCGGTCCTCCAGCCGGTCGACGGCGTGCTCACGGGACGGCGTGCTCATGCCCCGATTCTCGTGCATCGGCGGAGGGGGCCGCATCCTCCCGGACCCGGCCGGGCTGGAAGAGCCACAGGAGCAGGGCCGCCGCGACCGCGGCGGCGCCGCACGCGGCGAACACCGCGTCCATGCCGTGGACGTAGGCGCCGCGGGCCGAGGCGAGCAGGCCGGCGTCGCCCAGCCGTCCGGCGACGGCGACGGCGCCGCCGATGGAGTCGCGCGCCGTGCCCGCCGACTCGGGCGGCAGCCCGCCGGTGGGCACGCGGTCCCGGTAGAGCGCCGACAGCAGGCTGCCGAGCCCCGCGACGCCGAGCGTCCCGGCCGTCTGGCGCAGCGTCTGGACGAGGCCCGAGCCGCGTCCCGCCCGGGCGGCGGGCAGGGCGGCGAGGACCGCGTCCATCGCCGGGACGAGCGTCAGGCCGCAGCCGAGGCCGAGGACGAGCAGCCACGGGACGGTCGCGGAGTAGGCGTCGCCAGGCCCGGTGAGCGCGCCCCACCCGAAGCCGGCCGCGAGCACGAGCAGTCCGGTGACGAGGATCGGCTTGTGCCCGGCCCGGTGCGCGACACGGTCGGTGACGATTCCGCCGGCGAGCAGGCCGAGCAGCATCGGCGTCAGCCGCAGCCCGGTGCCGAACACGTCGTTGCCCTGGACGGCCTCCAGATACTGCGGGAGGACGAACAGCGCCCCCGCCATCATCAGGTTCGCGGTGACGGCGGCGACCACCGCCCAGGTGAAGCGGGGGTCGCGGAACAGCGCCATGTCCATCATGGGCGCGGCGGCCCGCCGCTCCCACAGGACGAACCCGGCCAGCAGGACGGCCGCGGCCGCGAACGACGCCAGCACCACCGCGTCGCCCCAGCCCCGCACCGGGGCCTCGATGACCCCGTACACGAGCGCGACCACGCCGGCCGCCGACAGCAGCGAACCGGCCGCGTCGATCCGCGGCGCGGACGGGTCCCGCGTCTCGGGCAGCAGCAGCGCCACCGCGACGCCGCCGACGAGCACGAGCGGCACGTTGACGAGGAAGACCGACCCCCACCAGAAGTTCTCCAGCAGCCAGCCGCCGAGCAGCGGTCCGAGCGGCAGCCCGAGCGCCATCGCCGACGACCAGACCGCGACGGCGCGGGTGCGCTCCTCCGGCGGGAAGATCGCGGGCAGCATCGACATGGACAGCGGCGTCACGATCGCCGCGCCGAGCCCCATGAACGCCCGGGCCGCGACGACGCCGCCGGAGCCGTCCGCGAACGCCCCGGCGAGCGAGGCGGCGCCGAAGACGGCGAGGCCGGCCACCAGCAGCCACTTGCGGCCGAACCGGTCGCCGAGCAGCCCGGCCGGGAGCAGCAGCGCCCCGAAAACCAGCAGGTAGGAGTCCACGATCCACTGCAGTGCGCTGGTGCCCGCGTGCAGCTCCTCCGACAGCGTGGTCAGCGCCACGTTGAGGATCGTCATGTCGAACCCGAGCGCCAGCATGCTCAGCGCCAAAGCACCCAACCCCAGCCAGCGCCGCGTGTGCCCCACCGTCATGACCGCCACCTCCGAATGACTGTCGCTCTAAAATGAAAGTAACTATCAAATGGGGGTCGTTGTCAATCGATGCGGAGGCTGGCGCATCCGCCGAGGAGCGATGTAATTTTGATTACATGAATACGAGTGAAGCGGTGGAGCAGCTGCGCGGCTGGTTCACCGGACGGCTCCCCGAGGAGTGGTTCGAGGGCGCGCCCGAGGTCGTCGTCGACCGCGAGGAGGTCGCGGTCGTCGGCACGCTGCCCGTCCCGGCCGCGGCGGCCGAGGCGTCCGGCGCCGAGCGCGCGGGCGTCGTCGCCGGGCACGTCCAGCGCTTCCGCGACGACACCCGCGACCGGCGGATCGCCATCGCCCGGGAGGCCGAGCAGCGCTTCGGCCGCAAGGTCTCCTGGGGCGTGGAGTGCGACGGCGAGCGGGAGATGTTCACCACCCTGTCGGTGCCGGTGATGACGCGGCTGCGGCAGCCCGAGCGCCGCGTCCTCGACACGCTCGTGGACGCCGGAGTCGCCCGCAGCCGCAGCGACGCGCTCGCCTGGTGCGTAAGGCTCGTCGGCAAGAACACCGACGAGTGGCTGTCGGAGCTGCGCAGCGCCCTGCAGCACGTCGAGCGCGCCCGCGCCGCGGGCCCGCGGGCCTGACCGTCCGGCCGGGCGGGACCGGCGCGGCCATTACCCGATCCGAATGATCACTAGGTGTGATCATGGTGCCGACCTCCTCTACTGTGCCTGGATAGCGGGCCGGACGGGCGGGAGGTGCACGGGATGCTGGGGCTGCGCTGCCTGGACGGGTCCGCGCTCGCGGTGGTCCCGATCGCCTCCCTCGACCGCGGCGGCACCCCGTTCGAGGTCACGCTCGAACTGTGGCGGGACGGCGACTCGTTCGGGGCGGTGGGGGAGCGCTGCGGCTACTTCCTGGCCGGTCTCGCCGCCCGGGTCGCCGCCGCGCGGGCCGACGGGTCCCCGCAGGCGGCGCGCTGGCCCGACCCCGACGACCGCTTCCCCGACCCCGTCCCCGGCGACACCGCCCGCGAGCCCGAGCTGTTCGCGTTCCGGTACCGCGACCGCGGCGACGTGATCAGCACCGGCGAGCTGCGGTGCTCCCTGCGCACGTCCTCGATGTGGGTCGGCCGCCAGCAGTCCGCGGCGGGGCGGTGGCGGGTCGCGCGGCGCGCCGTGATCGAGGCGTGGGGGGCGAGCGGGCGCGGCGTGCGCGCCGTCCTCACATCGGCCGAACTGGCGCGTTTTCTCGCCGACCTGCTCGCGGAGGCGGACCGGGCCAGAGCAGGCCATCCGCCCCGCCAGGCGCCTCCCGCGCGTTAGCCTGGCCTCACGGGGCCGGTGGGAGAAGTGTCGCCGTCGGGCCATAATTGAGCGACTTTCCGCCAGGGTCGGTCGCTCGAAGGGAAGCCCATATGCGGGTTCGGCGTACGGGAGAGCCGCGCACCAGGAGGCCGCGCGGCGCGCGGAGGGACGGCGTGCGCCGGCGCCCCTCCGAGGGAGGGCGGCTGATCTCGGCCCTCCGCCGCAGCGGCCCGTACGCGGCCGTCCGCGACGCCGTCTACCGGATGTACGAGCGGCGCGTCGAGGCCGAGCTGCCCACCGACGTCACCCCCCGGCACGTCGGCGTGATCCTGGACGGCAACCGGCGTTGGGCCAGGTCGATGGGGCTGGCCGACGTCAACACCGGACACCAGCGCGGCGCCCAGAAGATCTCCGAGCTGCTCCAGTGGAGCGCCGAGGCCGGCGTCGAGCACGTCACGCTGTGGCTGCTGTCGACCGACAACCTCAACCGGCCCGCCGCCGAGCTGGAACCGCTGCTGGCGATCATCGAGAACACCGTCCGCAAGCTCGCCGCCGACGGCTGGCACGTCAAGCCCGTCGGCGCCCTCGACCTGCTGCCCGATAAGACGGCCCGCGTTCTGAAAGATGCGGGAGAGGCCACATCGAGCGCACCCGGCCTGATTGTGAACGTCGCGGTTGGGTATGGAGGTAGGCGTGAGATCGCTGATGCGGTGCGCTCTCTGCTCATCGAGCAGGCGAGTCGTGGCACCAGCATCGAGGAACTCGCCGAGGTCCTCGACGTGGAGCACATCGCGGAGCATCTCTATACGCGCGGCCAGCCGGATCCGGACCTGGTCATCCGCACCTCGGGGGAGCAGCGTCTCTCCGGCTTCATGCTCTGGCAGAGCGCCCATTCGGAGTTCTACTTCTGCGAGGTCCATTGGCCGGACTTCCGCAAGGTGGACTTCCTCCGGGCCATCCGCTCCTATGCCGCGCGGCACCGGCGCTACGGTACCTGACCGTCCCCTGAGGACCACCGCCCGTGCGCGGGCGGACCTGCGCGCCACCGGCAGTTCCCCCATATCCAGGGAGATCGAGTGGCCACAACCTCCGCGCGCCGTCCCGGCACGTCCGCCGGGATCCCGTCCGGGACCTCCGTTCCCGGTATCTCCGGGGGGAGTGGGGGGTCGTCCCCCCACAATGAACCGGAGACCTCTGGAGACCGCGGGGGCGCCGCTCCCGGCAGAGAACCGGACCGGCGCACGTACGTCCTCGACACCAGCGTGCTGCTCGCCGATCCGGGGGCGATGACGCGGTTCGCCGAGCACGAGGTCGTACTCCCCATCGTCGTCATCTCCGAACTGGAGGCCAAGCGGCACCACCCCGAGCTCGGCTACTTCGCCCGGCAGGCGCTGCGCACGCTGGACGACCTGCGCCTGCGGCACGGCCGGCTGGACGAGCCCGTCTCGGTCGAGGGGACGCTCGGCGACCAGGGCGGAACGCTCCGCGTCGAGCTGAACCACGCCGACCCGAGCGTCCTGCCGGACGGGTTCCGGCTCGGCGACAACGACACCCGGATCCTGTCGGTGGCCGCCTGGCTGGCCCGTGAGGGACGCGACGTCGTGCTGGTCTCCAAGGACCTGCCGATGCGGGTGAAGGCGTCCGCGGTGGGGCTCGCCGCCGAGGAGTACCGCGCGGAGCTGGCCGTCGTGGAGTCCGGCTGGACCGGGATGCGCGAGCTGGAGGTCACCGCCGGGGCCGTCGAGGAGCTGTACGAGTCGGGGAGCGCCGATCTGGAGGAGGCGCGGGACCTGCCCTGCCACACGGGGCTGCGGCTGCTGTCCGAGCGCGGCTCGGCCCTCGGCCGCGTCCAGCCGGACAAGTCGGTGCGGCTGGTGCGCGGCGACCGCGAGGTGTTCGGGCTGCGCGGGCGGTCCGCCGAGCAGCGGATCGCTCTGGACCTGCTGATGGACGAGGAGGTCGGCATCGTCTCGCTCGGCGGGCGGGCCGGCACCGGCAAGTCGGCGCTCGCCCTCTGCGCGGGGCTGGAGGCCGTGCTGGAGCGGCGGCGGCACCGCAAGGTCGTGGTGTTCCGCCCCCTGTACGCGGTCGGCGGCCAGGAGCTCGGTTACCTGCCGGGCTCGGAGGGCGAGAAGATGTCGCCGTGGGCGCAGGCGGTCTACGACACCCTCTCGGCGGTGACGACGCCGGAGGTCGTGGACGAGGTGGTGGACCGTGACATGTTGGAGGTCCTGCCGCTCACCCACATCCGGGGCCGGTCGCTGCACGACGCGTTCGTGATCGTGGACGAGGCGCAGTCGCTGGAGCGCGGCGTGCTGCTCACCGTCCTGTCGCGGATCGGCGCTGGGTCGCGGGTCGTGCTGACCCACGACGTGGCGCAGCGCGACAACCTGCGCGTCGGCAGGCACGACGGCGTCGCGGCCGTGGTGGAGCGCCTGAAGGGCCACCCGCTGTTCGCGCACGTGACGCTGACCAGGTCGGAGCGCTCGCCGATCGCGGCGCTCGTGACCGACATGCTCGGCGACGTCGGGGTCTGACCCGGACGAGAGAGGACCCCGGCGGACCGGTGACGGCCGCCGGGGTCCTCGCGTCTCAGAACGCCGTCGGCATTCCTACGGACGGTGATCATTAAACCCCGCAGGGTAGGAATGTGGCGAAGGTCACACTCCCTCTGATCTGAGGGGAGAATCGCAGGTCCGTCCCTGTTTTCGGCACTTGCTGGGCTGGGTTGACAACCGTCCTATCAGCCGCATTCGTCTCGTTTTGGTTGCGAAGCAGCCCTCGGCCTGGGGCATTGTGTCTCCCCGTAAGCACCCCCAGAGCGGTGCCGGCCCGGAGCGCGCCCCCCATCGACGCGCGCGGCGGGCGGGGCGCCGTCCCGGGTCCGAGGCCGCCGGAGCACCGGCGGCAGTCCCGGACCGGGGTGGAAAACAGTTCGTGCGCGTGTCCATGCGCGTGCGACCGTCGGAAGGACCGCCTTGTTCGGAGACCGTTCCGGGTCCCCTAGGCGAGACGATCGACAGAGCTCCGGCCCGGCGCAGCCGCCCGGCCCCTCCGCCGAGGGGCCCGAGGCGCCGCACGAGGACGACGTGCGCGTCGCCGGCACCGGCCCCCGCGCGGGCGTCCCCGCGGGGGACACGCTCGGACTCCAGCCCCTCCAGGAGCCGCTGCGCACCGGCGTCTCCACCGGCGGCCCCGGCGACGAGATCTCCTTCGGGCCGGGCGGACCCCGCCGCGCCGGCCGCAAGGGCGGTTCCGGCGCCCGCAAGGGCGGTTCCGCCGGGCGCAAGGAGGCCTCCGGCGGGCGCAACGGCGTGCGGATCGCGGTGGTCGCCGCGGGCGCCGCCGTCCTGCTCGGCGGCGGCGCGGTCGCCGCGTTCGCGCTGACCGGCGGCTCCGGCGACGAGGGCCCCCAGACCGTCGAGCCCACCAGGCAGCTCGCCGACGCCGCCGTGCCGAAGATCGATCCGAAGGTCCTGGAGCAGCAGCGCAAGAAGCTGGCGCTGGAGCGGGCCTCCCGCGCGACGCGCCAGGACGGGGGCAAGAAGGGCCCCTCCCTGCTCCCCAAGGGCAAGCCGCTCCCGACCAAGACGCCGGAGGAGAAGAAGACCGGCGGCAGCGGGGGCGGCCCGACGGGCGACCCGGTCCCCGCCGGCGAGGCGCAGGCGATCGCCAAGAGGCTGATGCCGAGCTACGGCTTCACCGGCAGCGGCCAGTTCGGCTGCCTGGTCAACCTGTGGAACAAGGAAAGCCACTGGAACGTCCACGCGGCCAACCCCTCGTCGGGCGCGTACGGCATTCCGCAGGCCCTGCCCGGCTCCAAGATGGGCAGCGCCGGTCCCGACTGGCAGAACAACGCCACCACCCAGATCAAGTGGGGGCTCGGCTACATCAAGAACCGCTACGGCACGCCGTGCGGCGCGTGGTCGCACTCGCAGTCCGTCGGCTGGTACTGATCCGGCCCGGCGCGTCCCGGACGCCCTGCGCGGCGCCTGGGACGCGCAGAGGCGTCCGGGGCGGGCGCCGCCCGCCTCAGCGGCGGGCCGCGCCGGTCATCCGCAGCACGTCGAGCGCCTCGTCCAGCTGCTCGACGGTCAGCCTGCCCGCCTCGACGTGACCGCGCTCCAGCACGACCTCGCGGATCGTCCGGCGCTCCCGGAGCGCCTGCTTGGCGACCTTCGCGGCCTCCTCGTACCCGATGTAGCGGTTCAGCGGCGTCACGATCGACGGTGAGGACTCGGCGTACTCGCGCATCCGCTCCTCGTCGGCCTCGACGCCGTCCACGCAGCGGTCGGCCAGCAGCCGGGACGCGTTCGCCAGCAGAGTGATCGACTCCAGCACGTTGCGGGCCAGCATCGGCAGCATCACGTTCAGCTCGAAGCTGCCGGACGCGCCGCCGAACGCCACCGCCGCGTCGTTGCCGATGACCTGCGCGGCGACCTGCGCCACCGCCTCGGGGATCACCGGGTTGACCTTCCCGGGCATGATCGACGAGCCCGGCTGCAGGTCGGGCAGCCGGATCTCGGCGAGCCCGGCCCGCGGCCCCGACCCCATCCAGCGCAGATCGTTGGCGATCTTGGTGAGGCTCACCGCGATCGTGCGCAGCGCGCCGCTGGCCTCCACCAGGCCGTCGCGCGCGCCCTGCGCCTCGAAGTGGTCGCGGGCCTCGGTGAGCGGCAGCCCGGTGGCCCGCGCGATCTCGGCGACGGCGCGGGCGGCGAAGCCCTCGGGGGTGTTGATGCCGGTGCCGACGGCCGTCCCGCCGAGCGGGAGCTCCGCCAGCCGCGGCAGCACGGCCTCCAGCCGCTCCACGCCGTGCCCGGCCTGCGCGGCGTACCCCCCGAACTCCTGCCCGAGCGTCACCGGCGTCGCGTCCATCAGGTGGGTGCGGCCGGACTTGACGACGGTCGCGAACTCCTCGGCCTTGCGGGCGAGCGCCGCCTCCAGATGCCGCAGCGCGGGGATCAGCTCGTTCACGACGGCCCCGGTGGCCGCGATGTGGATGGACGAGGGGAACACGTCGTTGGACGACTGGGAGGCGTTCACGTGGTCGTTGGGATGGACGGGGCGGCCGAGCCGCTCCTGCGCCAGCGTCGCCACGACCTCGTTGGCGTTCATGTTGGACGACGTCCCCGAGCCGGTCTGGAACACGTCGATCGGGAACTGGTCGTTCCAGCGCCCGTCGGCGACCTCGCGGGCGGCCTCGGCGACGGCGCCGGCGAGGTCCTCGTCGAGGACCCCCAGTTCGGCGTTGACGACCGCCGCGGCGGCCTTGATCTGGCCGAGCGCGGCGATGTGCGCGGGCTCCAGCGTCCGTCCGGAGATCGGGAAGTTCTCCACCGCGCGCTGCGTCTGGGCCCGCCACTTGGCCGCGGCCGGCACCCGGACCTCGCCCATCGAGTCGTGCTCGACCCGGAACTCCTGCTCGCCCATGGAACGCCTCCCACTCGACCTCGGCGGCCGCCGTCGTCAGTCGCCGCCTGAAGGGGCCAGCCCCGTCGGTGGGTCACGCATTCCCGCGTGAGGCGCGGATCACTCCTTGTTCAGCGTGTAGTTCTGCCGCTCGCCCGGCTTGCCCGCCGGCTTCTGCCGCCCGTTCACCCAGACGTCGCACGCGGACGCGTCGTAGACGACCGCGTTGATGCGCGGCTGGTCGTACCGGCGCGCCTCGCCCATGCGCAGCGTCTCGTCGCTGAGCACCGTCATCGCGGCCCCCGGGACCGACACGAAGATCTTGCAGGAGTCGGTGCGGGCCCGGACGACCAGCGTGCTGGTCGCGGCGCCGGGCGGCGCGGCGGCCTGGGTGGTGCCCGCCGGGGTGGACGCGGCGGCGGTGGGGGAGGGGCCGGGGCTCTCCCGCATCATGCCGACGATGAGGGCGGTGGCGCCGATGCCGCAGGAGGCGACGGTCGCGCCGATGAGGCCGATCACGACCATCAGCCGGTAGCGGGGGGTCGGCGCGCGGCGTCCCGAGCGCGGGCCCGCCATGGCCCGTTCGAGCCGGTCGACCGCGCGGGCGTGGCTGAGCCGCCGGGTCGGGTTCTTCTCCAGCAGGCCGGTGATGACGGGCGCGAGCGCGCCGGCGTTCTGCGGGGCGGGGGTCGACTCGTTGGCCAGCGCCGACAGCGTCGCCATGACGTTCTCGCGCTCGAACGGCGGGCGGCCCTCCAGCGCCGCGTACAGCGTCGCGCCGAGCGACCACAGGTCGGACCGCGGGGTCGCCTTCTCCCCGGCGGCGACCTCGGGCGCCACGTACGCGGGCGACCCCATGAAGTGGCCCGTCGCGGTGAGGCTCGCCGAACCCGAGGAGAACGCGAGCCCGAAGTCGGTGAGGACGACGCGGTCGCCGTCCAGGAGCACGTTGCTCGGCTTCAGGTCGCGGTGCACGATCCCGGCCTTGTGCGCGGTGTTGAGGGCGTCCAGCAGGGCGCGGCCGATGTGCCCGACGCGCTCGGGCGGCAGCGGGCCCGAGCGCTCGATGAGCTGTTCGAGGCTGGGCGCCTCGATCATCTCCATCACGATCCAGGGACGGCCCTGCTCGATGACCACGTCGTAGACCTCGACGATGGAGTGCGTGCGCAGCTGCGCGGGCGCGCGCGCCTCCCGGAGGGTACGGCGGTAGAAGAGCACCCGGTCGTCCTCGGCGAGGTTGTCGGGGATCCGCAGTTCCTTGATCGCGACAGCGCGGTCGAGGAGCTCGTCGTGCCCCCTCCACACGGTGCCGTTGGCGCCCTGACCTATCTCCGAGACCAGCCGGTAGCGCGTCGCTAGCACGAGGCGCTCTGACTGTGACATGGCGGAAAAGATACCGGAGTAGCCAGCCGGTCATCGGGGAGACTTCATCACCAACGCGAATTTTGGCCCAATACTGTGACCTTGAGACAAGAAACCGCGGGGGACCGCCTCCCGCGGCCCCGGGCGGGGCCGCCGGCCGCTGCCGGGGTCAGCGCCTGCCGATGCTGAGGACGGGCCCGGTGGTGTCGGCGAAGAAGTCCTCGCCCTTGTCGTCCACCACGATGAAGGCCGGGAAGTCCTCGACCTCGATCTTCCAGACGGCCTCCATGCCGAGCTCCGGGTACTCCAGGACCTCGACCTTCTTGATGCAGTCCTGGGCGAGCCGCGCCGCCGGGCCGCCGATCGAGCCGAGGTAGAAGCCGCCGTGCTCCTTGCAGGCGTCCGTGACCTGCTTGGACCGGTTGCCCTTGGCCAGCATGACCAGGGAGCCGCCCGCCGCCTGGAACTGCTCGACGTAGGAGTCCATCCGGCCGGCCGTGGTCGGGCCGAACGAGCCCGACGCGTAGCCCTCGGGCGTCTTGGCCGGGCCCGCGTAGTAGACGGCGTGGTCGCGCAGGTACTGCGGCATCGGCTCGCCCGCGTCCAGCCGCTCCTTGATCTTGGCGTGCGCGATGTCGCGCGCCACGACGAGCGGGCCGGTCAGCGACAGCCGCGTCCGGACCGGGTACCGGGTGAGCTCGGCGCGGATCTCCGCCATCGGGCGGTTCAGGTCGATGGCGACGACGTCGTCGTCCAGGTGCTCGTCGGTGGTGTCGGGCAGGTACTGGGCGGGGTCGGTCTCCAGCCGCTCCAGGAACACGCCCTCCGCGGTGATCTTGGCGAGGGCCTGCCGGTCGGCGCTGCACGAGACGGCGATCGCGACCGGGCAGGACGCGCCGTGCCGCGGCAGCCGGATCACCCGCACGTCGTGGCAGAAGTACTTGCCGCCGAACTGCGCCCCGATCCCGAGCTTCTGCGTCAGCTCGAACACCTGGAGCTCCAGCTCCAGGTCGCGGAACCCGTGCCCGAGCGGCGAGCCCTCGGTGGGCATCGCGTCCAGGTAGTGGGCCGAGGCGTACTTGGCGGTCTTCAGCGCGTACTCGGCGGACGTGCCGCCCACGACGATCGCCAGGTGGTACGGCGGGCACGCGGCCGTGCCGAGCGAGCGGATCTTCTCCTCCAGGAAGGACATCATCCGCTTGGGGTTCAGGACGGCCTTGGTCTCCTGGAACAGGAACGACTTGTTGGCGCTGCCGCCGCCCTTGGCCATGAACAGGAACTTGTAGGCGTCGCCGGGCGTCGCGTACAGCTCGATCTGCGCGGGCAGGTTGGAGCCGGTGTTCTTCTCGTCCCACATCGTCACCGGCGCCATCTGCGAGTAGCGCAGGTTCAGCTTCGTGTAGGCGTCGTACACCCCGCGGGAGATGTGCCTCTCGTCGTCGCCGTCCGTCAGGACGTGCTGGCCGCGCTTGCCCATGACGATCGCGGTGCCGGTGTCCTGGCACATCGGCAGGACGCCGCCGGACGCGATGCCCGCGTTCTTCAGGAGGTCCAGCGCGACGAACCGGTCGTTGGGGGACGCCTCGGGGTCGTCCAGGATCCGGCGGAGCTGCGCCAGGTGCGCCGGACGCAGCAGGTGGGCGATGTCGCGCATGGCGGTCTCGGTGAGCAGCCGCAGGGCCTCCGGCTCGACCTGCAGGAACGTCCGCCCGTTCGCTTCGAACGTCGAGACCCCGCCCGAGGTCAGGAGCCGGTAGTCGGTCTCGTCCGGGCCGAGCGGAAGCAGGTCGGTGTAGGAGAAGTCAGGCATCTCAGGCAGATCCTCGCGCGATTCCGATGGGGGCCGCCTCACAGGTTACGGGCTCGGCGGGCGCGGGCCCACGGGGGGCGACCCGGGCGCGCAGGCCCACCACGACGCCCGCGGCGACCAGGGCGGCGCCCGCCAGATCGGCCGGCCCCGGCCGGTCGATGCCGAGCACGACGGTCGTGACCACCGCGCTGATCGGGATCAGGCCCGCGCACAGCCCGGCGCGGTCGGCCCCGAGCCGCCCGATCGCGTCGTACCAGAGCAGGAACGCGATCGTGGTGACGACGATCGACAGGTAGGCGAAGCCGGCCAGCTCGCCGGCGGTCGGGACGCGCAGCAGCGCCGTCCCGTCCGCGACCAGGCCGGCCGCCAGCAGCATCGGGACGGCCAGCGCGGCGGAGTAGGCGGAGACCCGCAGCGGCCCGAGGCGCGGCAGCAGGGGCACGGCCAGCAGCGAGAAGCCCACCTCCCCGGCGAGGGCGCCGAGCGAGAACAGCAGCCCGCGGACGCCGCCGCCCCCGAAGCCGTTCGCGAGCGCCGCCCCCGCCGCCACCACGCAGGCCGCCGCGATGATCGCCGGGGCGGGGCGGCGGCCGTCCAGCAGCGGCCCGACCACCGCCAGCACGATCGGGACCGTCGCGATCACCGTGCCGACGGTGGCCGGGCTCGTGTCCCGGGTGGCCAGCACGACGCAGACGTTGAACGCGACCAGTCCCGTCGCCGCCAGCGCCGTCAGCAGCAGCCAGTCGCGGGCGGAGGGCCGGCGGGCGGGCCCTCCGGCGAGGCGCGCCACGCCGAGCAGGACCAGCGCGGCCGCGGCGTACCGGGCCGCCTGGCCGCCGAAGACGGGATAGCCGGAGATGGTCGCCGAGACGGCGGTCAGCGTGCCGACGAGGGACATCGCGGCCCCGGCCCCCGCCATGCCGCGCCTGTGGGAGGTGTTCATGCACTGAACGCTAGGGCGCGGTTGGTCCATCGGACAGAGCCAATCAATCCCCCTGAACGGGGACCAATAACCTCTCCGTGACGTCCACACCGCCCCCTGACGCTGAGAGTCATGTGACCGACCTTCATCTTTCTCTCGACCGGTCCGCCGGGCGGCTGGCCGCGCAGATCGCCGCGGGCTTCCGCGCGGCGGTGCGCTCCGGCCGGCTGACCGCCGGGACCCGGCTGCCGTCGAGCCGTGATCTGGCCCGTGACCTGGACGTCTCCCGCGGTGTCGTCGTCACCGCCTACGAGCAGCTCACCGCCGAGGGCTTCCTGATCGCCCGGCGCGGCGACGGCACCCGCATCGCGCCGCTGGCCCGCCCCGACGAGGAGATCGGACCGCCGGCCCGGCCGCCGGCCCGGCCGGCCGAGCCCCGGACGGAACCGGCCGTCCTGTACGACCTGACGCCGGGACAGCCCGACCTCGCGGCGTTCCCCCGCGAGCGCTGGATCGCCGCCGCCCGCACCGCGCTGCGCACGCTGCCGCACGACGCGCTCGCCTACCCCGACCCGGCCGGCGTCCCGGACCTGCGGGCCGAGCTCGCGTCCTACCTCGGCCGGGTGCGCGCCGCGCACGCCGACCCCGGTCGGATCGTGATCATGAACGGGGTGGCGCAGGGCCTGTCGGGCCTGCTCGGCCAGCTGCTCGCCGACGGCCACACCGCGCTCGCCGTCGAGGACCCCACCAGCGTCCGGCAGCTGCCGATGCTGGCCGCCGCCGGGGTCCGCCTCGTCCGCGTCCCGGTGGACGAGGAGGGCCTGGACGTCGCGGCGCTCGCCCGCACCCAGGCCCGCGCCGTGCTCGTGACGCCCGCGCACCAGTACCCGACCGGCGTCGTGCTGTCCCCGGCGCGCCGCGCCGCGCTGATCGCCTGGGCGCGCGACGTGGACGGCGTGATCCTGGAGGACGACTACGACGCCGAGTTCCGCTACGACCGCGACCCCGTCGGCTGCCTCCAGGGCGTCGACCCCGACCGGGTCGTCCTCCTCGGCTCGGTCAGCAAGTCGCTCGCCCCCGCCCTGCGCCTGGGCTGGGCCCTCGCGCCGCCGTTCCTCGCCGAGGGCCTGCGGGAGCACCGCACCAACACCGACCTCGGCGCGCCCGTCCTGGAGCAGTACGCGCTGACCGAGTTCCTGCGCGGCGGGGGCTACGACCGGCATCTGCGCACCATGCGGAGGCGGTACCGGGCCCGGCGGGACGCCCTCGCCGGCGCGCTCGCCGAGAACCTGCCCGGCGCCAGGGTTCACGGCGTCTCAGCGGGCATCCACCTCTATGTGGAACTGCCGGGCGGGTGCGACGAGGACGGGGTCGTGGAGCGCGCCGCGCGGGCCGGGGTGTCGGTCGCGGGCGCCCGCGCCATGTGGTCGCCGCGCCGCGCCGAGGAGGCGCCCCCCGCGCTCGTCCTGGGCTACGCGGGTCTCCCGGAGCCGCGCCTGGTCAAAGCCGCGCAACTGCTGGGTCAAGCGGTTGCTCACGGTGATGGAGGGTAGGAACAGCATCCCCGGTGTAGGAGGTATGCATGAGTCTGGAAGAGGCCGCGCGGCAGTTGAAGATGGCCGGCCACGACGCGCAGGTGGCCTTCGACTGTGTCGGTCTGGGCGACCTCGAACGGGCGCAGGAGCACGCCGTGACGCTCCGGGCCGCGGCCGACGCCGCCGAAGTGGCGCTCAGCCAAGCCCTGAAGGACATGTCTCCCGAGGAGGCTCAGACGGAAGGCGAGCGCGCCGTCACGGCCTTGGCCGAAGACGCGTGACCAGTGTCAGCCCAGGGGCCGCCCCCCTGGGCTGACGCGGTGTGACTAGGCCATGGGGCGTTCCATGGCGGGGGCGTCGGGGCGGGCGCCCTCGACCGGGTCCGGGGCGAAGCCCTTCGCGGTGGCGAAGACGACCAGGATCAGGGCCGTCGGGACGATGAAGGCGATGCGCAGGCCGTGGTCGGTGCTGAGCGGCGCGATGGCCCCGACCACGGCGGCGCCGAGGACGAAGCCGACGTAGTTGAAGATGTTGACCCGGGCGACGGCGACGCCGAGGCCGGTCGGGTCGACGCGTCCGGCGGCGGAGAAGGACACCGGGGCGATCACGCTCAGGCCGAGCCCGGCGAGCGCGAACGCGGCGATGGCGACGGCCGCGTTGGGCGCGGCGACCACCCCGGCCATGCCGAGGATGCCGACCAGTCCGCCGATCCGCACCACCCTGACGGCGCCCGAGCGGCGGACGGCGAGGTCGGCGACGGCGCGGCTGACGACCATGGTGACCTGGTAGGCGACGTAGCCGAGGGGGGCGACCCAGTCGCTCGCGGACAGCTCGTCGTCCAGGTACTTGGCGCCGTAGCTGGAGATCGCCGAGTCGGCCAGGTAGGCGACGGCCATCGCGGCGCCCACGACCAGGATCGGGCGCCACGGGACGCTGCGCCCGGCCGCCTTCAGCTCCTCGGCGGTGGGGCCGTCCCCCTCCTCCGCGCGGCGGTAGAGGCGGCCGGCGGTGGCGAGCGAGGCGGCGACGCCGACGGCGGCGGCGATCGCGAAGCCGGCGAACAGCGACAGGTCCACCTTGTTGGCGAGGGACGCCCACAGGCCGCCGAGGATCCCCGCGACGCTCCACACCGCGTAGAACCCGGTGATCAGGCTGATCCCGTACCGGCGCTCGACGGCGATCGCCTGGGCGTTCATCGAGGCGTCCACCGCGCCGACGAACAGGCCGAAGGCGGCGACGGTCACGTAGAGGGCCAGGTCGTTGTCGCCGGTGAGGCCGATCAGGGCGATCGTGACGGCCACGGCGGGCTGGGAGACGCGCAGCACCGGGGCGCTGCCGAGCCGCTGGAACAGCGCGCCGGACGCGACGCTCCCCACGCCCGCGACCAGCGGCACCATGAGCAGCACCAGCGACAGCGTGGCATCGCTGAGGTGGTGCGACTCCTGCATCTTCGGTACCTGCGTCACCAGCGAGGCGAAGCAGAGCCCCTGGACGGCGAACGCCGTGTACGCGGCGAACCGGGCCCGGCGGTCCCGGGCGGTGGTGCCCTCGCTCATGCGCCCCGACCTCTCTGGCTGCGCACCGTAAGCGGACGCAATGTGAAGAAGATTCGCGTCAGCGTAGGGACAGGGTACGCCCCAGGTCAATGGGCGGGGACCGTCAGCCGATGAGGCGCTTGCGCATCCCCCGGACGGCGATGATCCACATCAGCGCGGCGAACAGCACCAGCGCGCCGAGGTGGCCGAGGTCGGCGAGCGGGTGCAGGCCGAACACCGCGTCCCTGACCAGCTGCACGCAGTGGTACAGCGGGTTGAGGTGGGACACCTTCTGCGCCCAGCCGGGCAGCGCGTCGACGGGGAAGAACGTTCCGGCGATCAGGAACAGCGGCGTCACCACGCCGGTGATCACGTAGTCGAACGAGTTGATCGACGGCACCACCGACGACGTCCACATGCCGAACAGGCCGAAGCCGAGCGCGGTGAAGAACGTCACGAACGGCACCAGCAGCATCCCGGGGGACGGGTCGAGGCCGAAGAACAGCGCCACGATGATCGGGGTGCACGAGTACACCGCCGACTTGGCCGCGATCCACAGCGCCTCGCCCGTCACCAGCTCGTGCACGTCCACGGGCGCGGCGAGCATCGCGTCGTAGGTGTGCTGGAACACGCGCCTGATGTAGCCGTTGAACATCCCCGGGAACACCGAGGTGAACAGCGCCGCGGTCCCGACGACGCCGGTCGCGACGAAGTCCAGGTACCGGTAGTCGCCGATCACCGCGACCATCGAGCCGAACCCGTAGCCGAAGGCCAGCAGGAAGAACGTCGGCTCCACCATCGAGGCGAACGACTGCGACTTCCAGTACCGCTTGTAGAGGGCCAGCTCGTGGCGCCAGATCCCGCGGACCGGGGCCGCCTCGAACCGCCGCAGACGCGGCGCCCGCTCCGCCGTCACCGCTTCCGCCTGGACGGTCACTCCACACGCTCCCCGGTCAGCACCACGAACACGTCCTCGAGGTTGGAGGCCCGGCGGACGCCGTCCGGGCCGAGTTCGTCCTCCACGGAGGGCGCGATGGTCTCGGCCTTCAGCACCGACACCGAGGGCCCGGTGCGGCGCGTCGGCAGTCCGGCCGCCCGCGCGACCCGCTCCACCTCCGTCAGCCGGTCCGGCGGCCCGTAGTGCTCGACGACCCGCTCGCCCGCGTACTCGGCGACCAGCGCCGACGGCGTGCCCCGCGCGATGACCCTGCCGTGCGACATCAGCGCGCACTCGTCGGCGAGGCGCTCGGCCTCCTCGATGTAGTGCGTCGACATCAGCACGGTCGTGCCGCCGGCGCGCAGCCCGTCGATCAGACCCCACAGCTCGGCCCGCACCTGCGGGTCGAGGCCCACGGTCGGCTCGTCCAGCAGGACGAGCGCGGGCCGGTGCACGAGCCCGCGGGCGATCAGCAGCCGCCGCCGCATGCCCCCGGACAGGTCGTCCACCCTGGTCAGCTGCCGCTCGGTGAGGTGCGCGATCGCCAGCGCGTCGTCCACCGCCTCGCGCCGCGCCCTGCGCGGCACCCGGTACAGGTGCGCGAACACCTCCAGGTTCTCGCGCGCGGTCAGCTCCTCGTCGAGGTTGTCCTGCTGGGGGACGACGCCCATCGCCGCCCGCGCCCGCTTGGACTCCCGGGGCACGTCGAAGCCGAGCACGCGGATCGTGCCCTCGTCGGCGACCGCCTGCGCGGTCAGCATCTTCATCGTGGTCGACTTGCCGGCGCCGTTCGGGCCCAGCAGCCCCAGGCAGACGCCGGAGGGGACGTCCAGGTCGAGCCCGTCCACGGCGGTGAAGCCGCCGAACCGCTTCACGACGCCGCGGAGGCTGATCGCCGCCGTGCCGGTGCCCTCGCGGGCAGGCGCGATCTCGGCACGATGCAAGGTCATACCTCTCACAGTAGGTAAGGGAGGGATGAATCCCCACCCGTTTTCCACGGGGCCGTCCCCGCCGGGGGATACCCTCTTCCCTGTGGACGTCCCCCATCGCCCGGCGGCCGAGAAGGTCACCAACGTGCGCGACCTGCGCGCGTCCGACGCCGACCGGGAACGCGTCGCCGCCGTCCTGGGCGAGGCCCTCGCGGACGGGCGGCTCACCATCGAGGAGCACTCCGAGCGCACCTCCCGCGCCTACGCCGCCCGCACCCTGGGCGAGCTGACGGGGCTCACCGGCGACCTCAGCCCCGAGGAGGCGCAGCCCATCCTCGTGGACGACCGCCCGGTCTCGGTCTTCTTCGGCCGCACCCGGCGGGACGGGCGCTGGGTCGTCCCGGTGAAGCTCCCGCTCCTGGCCCTGTTCGGGACGGTGGAGCTCGACCTGCGCGAGGCCGTCCTGCAGCGCCGCCACATCGTCGTCGACTCGCTGGTGCTCGGCGGCCGCATCCGGCTCCTGGTCCCCGAGGGCGTCCGCGTGGACGTCACGGGCCGCACCATCCTCAGCACCCGCGACCTGCGGGCCCGTCCCGCGGCCGAGGGCCCGACCATCGAGGTGGGCGGCACGCTGATCTTCGGTTCGGTGCGGGCGCGGGCCCCGAAGCTCTCGCTGCGCAGCCGCGTCCGCAACCGCCTCACCCGCGGCCGGTAGGCCCGGCCGGAGGGCCCGCCGCCCTACACCGCCGTGTCGAAGTTGATCGCGCTGTAGGCGCGCAGCTTGCTCAGCTGGTGCTCGCTGGAGATCGTCCGGATGGTGCCGCTGCGCGACCGCATGACCAGCGAGTGCGTGACCGCGGTGCCCTTGCTGTAGCGGACGCCGTCGACCAGCTCGCCGTCGGTGATGCCGGTCGCGGCGAAGAACACGTCGTCGGAGGTCACCAGGTCGTCGGTGGTGAGCACCCGGCCCGGCTCGTGGCCCGCGTCGGCGGCCTTCTGCCGCTCCTCGTCGTCCTGCGGCCACAGCCGGCCCTGGATCACCCCGCCGAGCGCCTTGATCGCGCACGCGGCGATGATGCCCTCCGGGGTGCCGCCGATGCCGAGCAGCAGGTCCACGCCGGTGCCCGGCCGGGACGCCATGATCGCGCCGGCCACGTCGCCGTCCAGGATGAACTTGATCCGCGCCCCGGCCTCCCGGACCTCCTTGACGATGCCCTCGTGCCGCGGCCGGTCCAGGATGCACACCGTCACGTCGTGCGGCGAGGAGCCCTTGGCGCGGGCGATCGCGCGGATGTTGTCGGCGATCGGGCGCTCGATGTCGACGACGTCGGCCGCCTCCGGGCCGGTCACCAGCTTCTCCATGTAGAACACCGCCGACGGGTCGAACATCGACCCGCGCGGCGCCACCGACAGCACCGCGATCGCGTTGTTCATGCCGAGCGCGGTCAGCCGGGTGCCGTCCACCGGGTCGACGGCGACGTCGCACTCGGCGCCGGAGCCGTCCCCGACCTCCTCGCCGTTGTACAGCATCGGCGCGTTGTCCTTCTCGCCCTCGCCGATCACGACGACGCCCCGCATGGACACCGTGTTGATCAGCTGGCGCATCGCGTTCACGGCGGCCCCGTCGGCGCCGTTCTTGTCCCCCCGGCCGACCCAGCGCGCGGCGGCCATGGCGGCGGCCTCGGTCACCCGGACCAGCTCCATCGCGAGGTTGCGGTCCGGAGCCGACGGCTCGGTGGTGAGGGGGGAGGAAACGGTGGTCTCTTCGGACATGGCGGGGCAGCCCCTTCGGTCGGTGGTGCCTCGGATTCTCCGTGGACCGGATGGCAGGCCACAAATTGGACCAGACCAGCCGGGCCGCGAGCCTTCCGGGCACGGGGTCGAACAGGTGTCCTGGCGCGGGCGGAACGAGCACCGGAAACCACCGCGGCACGGACAAGGGATCGTTTCCCCCTGGGAGAGGGCGTAATCTCAGGCGTCATGAGCAGCGACATCGACGTCCCGTCCGGCGGGGTGACTCAGAACGGGGGCGCGCGGCCCGCGGACGGCCCCGCGCGGACCTCCGACCGCGGGGCCGCCACCCGCGGCGCCCTGCTGGCCGCGGCCAGGGACGTCTTCTGCCAGTCCGGCTTCGCCCAGGCCGCGGTGACCGACATCGTCGCCAAGGCCGGCGCCAGCGTGGGCAGCCTCTACCACCACTTCAACGGCAAGGCGGACCTGTACCTGACGCTGTTCGAGGACTTCCAGGGGCGCCAGCAGGAGCGCACCCGCGAGGCGATCAGCGCGGTCCGGGAGGCCGGCGAGAAGGACCCCATGCGGCAGTTCATCGCCGGCGCGGGCGCCTACCTCAACGGCTGCCTCGACGAGCGGGACGTCGCCCGGCTGTTCATCTCCGGCGACGGGCCCCCCGGGTTCGACCGGGTCATGCGCCAGCGCCTGAACAAGTGGGCCCGCCGCAACGCCGCCCTGTTCCACACCGCCGACGGCGGCGTCGACGAGGCCCTGGTCACGGTGCTGACGGGCGCGATGGCGGGCGCGGTCTCGGAGATCTCGCTGCTGGACGACGAGGACGCCGCCCGCAGGCTGGCCGACAAGATCATGGCCATCGTCGGCACGATCCGCAACCCCGGTACGGAGCAGCGCTGAGGGTGGGGGATCCTGGAGGGGTGACCGACAAGACCCCATCCTCCGCCCCGGAAACCCAGCAGGCGGGGCCCGCCCAGGACGCGCCCGCCGGCGGGCCCGAGACGGACGCCGCGCGGGAACGGCCCGAGACGGCGGCGCCCGCGGGACGGCCCGTCGTCGAGGTGAGCCCCGGCGTGTACAAGCGGCTGACCACGGGGCTCGGCGGCTTCACCATGGCGATGGGCGCCTGCCTGCTGCTCGTGCTGGCGATCTACGTCGTCACGCCGCGCAGCGACGAGGAGGTCCTGCCGACGATCGACTACAGCTCGCAGCTGTGGGCGATGCGCAATGACGCGCCCTACACCGTCCACGCGCCCGAGGGGCTGCCCGCCACCTGGCGTCCCAACAGCTCGCGGGTGAACGGCCTGGACGCCGACGGCAAGGGCCCCGTCGCCTGGCACCTGGGGTTCGTGACGCCCAGCGACGAGTACGCGGCGCTGGAGCAGAGCAACGAGAAGGCCTCGCAGTACATCCCGCGCATGGCCAACAGCAGCCGGCCGGTAGGGACGCAGCAGGTGAACGGCGTCACCTGGACCAAGTACTACCGCAAGGACAAGAAGGCCAACTCCCTCGCCCGGACGCTTCCGGACGGGGTCAGCATCGTGGTCACCGGCACCGCGTCCTACGCGGAGCTGGCCGTCCTGGCCGGGTCGCTCAAGGAGCAGGCGAAGAACGGGGGCCCGGCCCCTTCGGCGACGGCCACGCCGGCCTCCTGAGCCTCGCGCGGGCCTCGCGTCCCCTCAGAACGGGGCGGCCGCGTCGCCGCCGTCCGGCCGTTCGAGCGCCGCGGCCAGCCGGGCGCGGGCGCCCTCCAGCCACTCCTCGCAGACGGCGGCGAGCCTCTCGCCGCGCTCCCACAGGCCGAGCGACTCCTCCAGCGTCAGGCCGCCCGCCTCCAGCCGCTTGACGACGTCGGCCAGCTCGTCCCGCGCCTGCTCGTACGACGGCTTCTCGGCCGTCCCGTTCTCGTCAGCCACCGGCCCACCCTCTCATCCCCCGGGTGACTTCCCGTTCCCCGGGCGGCGACTCGCGGTTCATTCCCGGCCGGTCACGCTCACACCGAGGCGCCCGTCGGCGAGCCGCACGTGCAGGCGCTCGCCGTCCTTGACCGACGCCGACTCCCGCACCACCGACGCGTCCTCCCGCTGGACGATCGCGTAGCCGCGCTCCAGCGTCGCGGCGGGGGAGAGGGCGAGCAGCCGGGCGCGGGTGTGGCCGAGCTCGTCCCCGGCCCGGTCCAGCGCCGCCGACAGGCACCGGCGCGCCCGGTCGCGCAGCGCCGCGACCTGCTCGGACTGCCGCTCGATCTCCCGCACCGGGTCGGCCAGCGCGGGCCGCGAGCGCACCGAGCGCAGCCACGCCAGCTCCCGCTCCACCGCGCCGGACAGGCACCGCCGCCCGCGGTCGCGCAGCTGCCGGACGAGCTGGAGCTGCTCGCGCACGTCCGGCACGGCCTTCTTCGCGGCGTCGGTCGGGGTGGAGGCCCGGACGTCGGCGACGAGGTCCAGGAGCGGGCTGTCCTGCTCGTGCCCGATCGCGCTGACGACCGGCGTGCGGGCGGCGTGGACCGCGCGGACGAGGGCCTCGTCGGAGAACGGCAGCAGGTCCTCCATCGCGCCGCCGCCGCGCGCGATGATGATCACGTCGATCTCGGGATCGGCGTCCAGCGCGCGCAGCGCCTCCATCACCTCGCCGACCGCGTACGAGCCCTGCACCGCCGTGTTCTCCACCCGGAACGCCACCGCCGGCCACCGCCGCCGCGCGTTCTCCAGGACGTCGTGCTCGGCGTCGGAGTCGCGCCCGCAGATCAGCCCGATCCGGCCGGGCAGGAAGGGCAGCGGGCGCTTGCGCTCGGGCCGGAACAGCCCCTCGGAGGCCAGCACCCGCTTGAGCCGCTCCAGCCGGGCCAGCAGCTCGCCGACGCCGACCGGCCTGATCTCCAGCACGCTGAGCGAGAACGTCCCGCGGTTGATCCAGAAGTCGGGCTTGGCGTGCACGACGACGCGGGCCCCGTCGGTGACCGCCGGCCCGGCGGCCTCGAACACCGCGCGCGGGCCGACGACCCGCACCGACATGTTCGCCACCGGGTCGCGGAGCGTCATGTAGACCGTGCCGCCGCGGGCGTTGAGGTCGGTGATCTGACCCTCCACCCAGATGCGGCCGAGCCTGCCGATCCACCCGCTCACCGCCTGAAGGACGGTGCGAACCGGAACCGGGGATTCGGCCGTGGTCTCCATCGCCATGCAGGCAGCCTACGGCGCGGTGCGTGGCCGCCGGGCCGCGCGCCGCCGGTCCCGGCAGAATCCGTGTGACCGAAGAGACATGCCGCCGGGCCACCGATCTTAGCCAAGCTAACTTAGACTGGCTAAGTAATTCCGAGGAGACACCGTGACCGCATCCGAACGCGAGCTCGCCGAGCAGCTCAACCGGCGCCTGCGCCACGTGGTGCTGATGCTCCGGCAGGTCAGCGCCGACCAGCCGATCACCAGCCAGCAGCTGTCCGTGCTCGGCTCCCTGGAGCACGGGCCGCGGCGGATGACCGAGCTGGCCGCCGAGCACGGCGTCCGGCTGCCGACCATGACGGCGCAGATCAACCGGCTCGAACGCGACGGGCTCGTCGCGCGCGGCCGGAGCGGCGCCGACGCCCGCGTCGTCACCGCCCGGCTCACCGGGCCGGGCCGCGATCGGCTGGCCGCCGGGCGAGAGCGCCGGATCGGCTTCCTCGCCGAGCGGTTCGCGGAGCTGACGGACGAGGAGCGCGCGGCGGTCGCCGCGGCGCTGCCCGCCCTCGACAAGCTCTTCGGCGCACCCTGAACCAGCACACGGAGGTACCCATGCACGCGAAGCCCTCGGCGACCCCGAAGGGCGGCGGCATCCTCAGGCAGCCGACGTCGGTGTGGGCGACCGCCTTCGCCGCGGTCGTCGCCTTCATGGGCATCGGCCTCGTCGACCCGATCCTGCCCGCGATCGCGAAGAACCTGGACGCCTCGCCGAGCCAGGTGTCCCTGCTGTTCACCAGCTACTTCCTGATCACCGCGGTGGCGATGCTGGTCACCGGCTGGGTGTCCAGCAGGATCGGCGGGAAGAGGACCCTGCTGATCGGCCTCGCGCTCGTCGTGGCGTTCGCCGCCCTCGCCGGGACGTCCGGGACCGTCGGGCAGCTCGTCGGCTTCCGCGCCGGCTGGGGGCTCGGCAACGCCCTGTTCGTCGCCACCGCTCTGGCCGTCATCGTCGGCGCGGCCTCCGGCGGAGCCGGAGGCGATCCGGGGGGTGCGGGGGGTCGTCCCCCCTCGAAGGGAAAGCGCGGAGCCGAGTCGGCGATCATCCTGTACGAGGCGGCGCTCGGCATCGGCATCTCGCTCGGCCCGCTCGCCGGCGCCCTGCTCGGCGACATGAACTGGCGGTTCCCCTTCTTCGGCACCGCCGCGCTCATGGCGGTCGGCTTCCTCCTGATCGCCACGCTGCTCAGGCCCACGCCGAAGCCCGCCGAGAAGACCCGCCTGAGCGCGCCGATCCGGGCCCTGGCGCACGGCGGCCTGTCCACCACCGCGTTCACCGCGCTGTTCTACAACTACGCGTTCTTCACCGTCCTGGCCTTCACCCCGTTCGTCCTCGGGATGAGCGCGCACGGCATCGGCCTGGTGTTCTTCGGCTGGGGCGTGATGGTCGCGCTGGCGTCGGTGTTCGGCGCCCCCATGCTGCAGCGGCGCATCGGAACCGTCCGGGTCATGCACCTGGCGCTGGCGCTGCTGATCGTGTTCCAGCTCGGGCTCGCGTTCCTCGGGCACGGCGGGATCATTGTCTGCACCGTCCTGTCCGGCATCCCGATCGGGCTGAACAACACCGCGTTCACCGAGGCCGCCATGGAGGTCTCCGACAGCCCGCGGCCCGTCGCGTCCGCCGGGTACAACTTCGTCCGGTGGATGGGCGGCGCGCTCGCCCCGTACATCGCGACGAAGCTCGCGGAGGAGGTCGACGCGAGCCTGCCGTACCTGGTCGGCGCGGCCTGCTGCGCCGTCGCGATCGGCATCCTCGCGGTGCGCCGCCGCCACCTGGAGCCGCTGGAGCGCGTCGACGTCGACCACGCGTTCCAGGATGCCCCCGCGGCGGCCTGACCCCGCGACGACGGAAGCCCCCGGGCGCTCCCGGGGGCTTCCGTCCTGTCGTGCCGCTCAGCCTGCGGCGGCTCAGGTGAGGCCGTTGAGCTTGGCGATGCGGCGCTCGTACATGCGGATGACGTCCTCGCGGCCGGCGTGCTTGCGCTCGTACTCGCGCAGGAGCTTCACCTGGTCGGCGGACAGGCCGCGGAGGCGCGCCCGCAACTGCGGCAGCGTGGCGCTGTCGTAGTCGGGCACCGGCAGATCCTCGGCGATGTGCGCGGCCTCCGCCTGCGCGGCGGGCTTGGCCTCCGGCTTCGGCTCGAAGGCGGCCTCGTCGGCCTTCTTCCCGGCCTTCGCCTCCGGAGCCTTCTTCTCCGGGGCCTTGCTCTCCGGAGCCTGGGCCGGCTTGGGCTCGGCCGCCTTGGGCTTGGGCTTGGCGGGCGCGGGCTCGGCGGCCTTCGGGCTCGGCGCGGGCTCGGCCTGCGGCGCGGGTTCCGGCTTCGGCTCGGACGGCACCGGCTTCGGCGCGGGCTCGGCGACCGGAGCGGCCCCGCCCTCGGCCTTGGCGTGGTGCCTGCCCAGGGCGCCCGGCTTGGCGGGCTTCGGCGGCGGTCCCGGACGGGCGTGCTTGGGCTTGTGGGCCGCCCCGGCGCCGGGCTTGCCGACCGAGATCTCCTCGGTGGCCGCCGACCGCGCGGCGGCCGTCCTGGTGCGGCGCGCGGGCTCGGGCGCGGGCTCGGCCTCGGGCTCCTCACCGCGGACGCGCTCGGCGACCAGCCCGACGACCTTCCCGGCCGTGTGCTGGACGTCGTCGCGCAGCCGCAGGGCCACCGGCTTCACGCCGCCGCCTTCGGTGATCTCCTTGTAGTCCCTGGTCACCCGGTCGCTGAGCAGCAAAGCCCGGCCGACGCCGAACATGGCCAGCCGGACGGCGTGCAGCGGGAGATCCCGGACCTGCTCGCCCACCGTTTCGCGGACCTGCTCACTGAGGCGGCGCGGCGATTTCCTCATCGGACATTCCTCTTCCTGCCTCGTCTCCGTCCCCCTCACTCTGCCCCATCGGTGCGACCCTGGTCACGCGGGGTGAATGGAATTCTGGCAAAGCGTGCCGTGGAGTCGGTCACAGCCCGGCTCCTCGTACGATGGACCCATGACCTCCACCCAGCGCCGTGTCCTGCTCGCCAAGCCGCGTGGTTACTGCGCGGGCGTCGACCGGGCCGTGCAAGCGGTCGAGATCGCCCTGGAGAAGTACGGGGCCCCGATCTACGTCCGCAAGCAGATCGTCCACAACGTGCACGTCGTGAAGACGCTGGAGGAGCGTGGCGCGATCTTCGTGGACGAGACCGAGGAGGTCCCCGAGGGCTCGATCGTGGTGTTCTCCGCCCACGGCGTGGCGCCCGTCGTGCACGAGGAGGCCAGGGGCCTGTCCCTGCGCACCATCGACGCGACGTGCCCGCTGGTGACCAAGGTCCACAAGGAGGCCGTCCGGTTCGCCGCCCAGGACTACGACATCCTGCTGATCGGCCACGAGGGCCACGAGGAGGTCATCGGCACCACCGGCGAGGCGCCCGACCACATCCACCTCGTGGACGGCCCCGACGACGTCGCCAACGTGACCGTCCGCGACCCCGAGAAGGTGGCGTGGCTGTCGCAGACCACGCTGTCGGTCGACGAGACCGTCGCCACCGTCGAGAAGCTCCGCGAGCGGTTCCCCAAGCTGATGGACCCCCCGTCCGACGACATCTGCTACGCCACCCAGAACCGGCAGGTCGCGGTGAAGGAGATGGCGGCGGAGGCCCAGCTCGTCATCGTCGTGGGGTCGACCAACTCCTCCAACTCCGTCCGCCTGGTCGAGGTCGCCAAGGAGCACGGCGCCGACGCCGCCTACCTCGTCGACTACGCCGAGCAGATCGACCCGGCCTGGCTGGAGGGCGTCGCCACGGTGGGCGTCACGAGCGGCGCGTCCGTCCCGGACGAGCTGGTCCAGGAGGTCCTCGCCTGGCTCGCCGAGCGCGGCTACGGCGAGGCCGAGGAGATCGAGTCCGTCGAGGAGAGGATGCGCTTCTCCCTGCCGAAGGAGCTCCGCAAGGACCTGCGCATCACGCCCGTCTAACCCGCGGTCCCGGAGGGCGGCCGGTCGCTGCGGGCGTGGCGGCCCTCCTTGGGCGTGCCGGGGGACTCGTCCCACCGGACGGGGTTCTCGTTCTCCTCCTTCTCGAAGAGGCGGACCCCGACCAGCTTGTCGTGCAGCTCCCGGGCGTTCGTCAGGACGCCGCGCGCCAGGCAGATCACGACCACGAGCAGCGTGCCGAAGAACAGCCACGGCGCGGTGGCCGCGAGCGCGGTGAAGACGCCCACCGTGACGCCGCGCAGCAGCGAGCCGTCGCCGAGCGTGGTGACGAGCACGACCGTGAGCGTGGCGGCGAGGAACACCAGCGGCGGGCTGACGACGAGCGTGAGCAGGTCGGCGGGACGGGTCGCGAACGCGGCGAGCGCGCAGCCGATCGCGAATCCCGCGCCGGCCAGCAGCGGCACGCCGAACCACCGCGACATCAGCCCGCACAGCACCCCGGCGGCGAACATGACGACGATGCCGCCGCGCCCGGTGAGCGTGATCGGGCCGGCCGACTCCGAGCGCGGCGGACCGCCGCGCCGGCGCCGTGCCGGGCCCTCCGGGGAGGCCGAGGAGCCTCCCGGCGCGTCGCGTACCGTCGATGAACTCATCGCCACCTCTTCCCCGTGGGAGGCGGGCCTCCCACACGCCCCGGCCCGCTCCGCTCCCGGACGTCCCGCGGATCGCCCTGCTCGGGGACGCGCCCGCCGAGACCCGCCGCTCCCGCGGCGGGACCGGGCCGGGAACGGTCCCCTTCTGGCAGATGGTCCTCGTCGTCGAGAAGTTCGTCGTATGCGGTCAGTTCGGCCGCGGACAGAGCGCGGGGGCTCTCCTCGACAGGATGAGGGCTTTCCAGGCCCTCGTCCACCACTCCGAGCTCGTTCAGCTTGCGCGCGCTGACCAGAACGCGGGTCTCCAGGGACCCGACCGTCCGGTTGTAGGTCTTGACGGCGCCGGTCAGCGCCCGGCCGAGCTCGTCGACGTGCTGCCCCATCGTGCCCAGCCGCTCGTACAGCTCCTTGCCCAGCTCGAAGACCGCGCGGGCGTTGCGCGAGAGGGCGGCCTGCTGCCACGCGTAGGACGCCGTCCGCAGCATCGTGACGAGGGTGGTCGGCGTGGCGATGTGCACGCGCCGCGTCATCGCGTACTCCAGCAGGCCGGGGTCGCGGTCGAGGGCGGGCGCCAGGAAGGCCTCGCCCGGGATGAACAGCACGACGAACTCCGGCGCCGGGCTGAACGCCTGCCAGTACGACTTGGCCGACAGGCGGTCGACATGGTCGCGCAGGTGCCGCGCGTGCGCGTCGAGCCGCACCGGGTCGCCGCTCTCCGCCGCCTGGAGGTAGGCGGCCAGCGAGACCTTGGAGTCGACCACGATGCTCTTGCCTCCGGCCAGCCGCACCACCATGTCGGGACGGACGGTGCCGTCGGCCGTGACCGAGCTCGCCTGCTCGTCGAAGTCGCAGTGGTGCGCCATGCCCGCCAGCTCCACGACGCGGCGGAGCTGGAGCTCGCCCCAGCGCCCCCTGGCCTCGGGGCGCTGCAACGCCCGCACGAGCGACTGCGTCTCACGCCGGAGCTGGTCGGAGCTCTGCCGGACGAAGTCGACCTGCTTGGCCAGCATGGCGTGCGACTCGCGGCGGCCCGTCTCCACCTCGCGGAGCTGCTCCTCCACCTTGGCGAGCGTCTCCTTGAGCGGCGCGACCAGGTGCTCGACGGCCTGCTGCCGCCGCTGCAGGTCACCGGCCGCCTCGGCGCCCGCCGCCTTGAGCCGCGCGTCCGCCAGCTCCAGGAACCGCTGGTTGCTGGCGTCCAGGGCCTTGGCCGACAGGTTCTCGAAGTGCTCGGCCATCCGCCCCTCGGCGTAGGCGAGCTTCTCCTCGGCCGCGCGCGCCCGCGCGATCAGCGCCCCCTGCCGGCTCGTCGCGAGCGCGTACCCGGCGACGGCGCCGAAGACGGCGCCGACGAGGAGTCCGGCGAACAGCGCGAGGTCCATCCGCTCATCGTGACAGCGCGCCCGCGATCGGCGACCGCGACGCGCCGGGAGGCCCCACGTCACCGGACATTTGGCCCAGTGTTCACCAGGGGGAGGCCGTACGGAGGTTCCGGGCAGCCCGAGGGGTCCGCGAGCGCCCATAAACTTGACGGCCGTGAGCCTCTCCATCGGAATCGTCGGGCTGCCCAACGTCGGCAAGTCGACGCTCTTCAACGCGCTGACCAAGAACGACGCGCTGGCCGCCAACTACCCGTTCGCGACCATCGATCCCAACGTCGGCGTGGTCGGGGTGCCCGACCCGCGGCTGACCGTCCTCGCCGAGCTGTTCGGCTCGCAGAAGGTCATCCCGGCGACGATGGAGTTCGTCGACATCGCGGGCATCGTCAAGGGCGCCTCGGAGGGGCAGGGGCTCGGCAACAAGTTCCTCGCCAACATCCGGGAGACCAACGCGATCTGCCAGGTCATCCGGGCGTTCGAGGACCCGGACGTCACGCACGTGGACGGCGACGTCGCCCCGTCCCGCGACATCGAGACGATCAACACCGAGCTGATCCTGGCCGACCTCCAGACGATCGAGAAGGCGCTGCCGCGCCTCGACAAGGAGGCCCGGACCAAGAAGGACAAGGACAAGCTCGCCGTCGTCGACGCCGTCAACGCCGCGCAGAAGCTCCTGAACGACGGCGTCACGCTGTTCGCGGGGGCCGAGCAGGCCGGGATCGACCTGGAGCTCCTGCGCGAGCTGCACCTGCTCACCGCCAAGCCGTTCCTCTACGTCTTCAACCTGGACGAGAGCGAGCTGACCGACGAGGCCCTGCGCGAGCGCCTGCGCACCCTGGTCGCCCCCGCAGAGGCGATCTTCCTGGACGCCAAGATCGAGGCGGAGCTGATCGAGCTGCCCGACGACGAGGCGCTCGAACTGCTGCAGGGCATGGGGCAGGAGGAGTCCGGCCTGTCGCAGCTCGTCCGCATCGGGTTCGCCACCCTCGGCCTCCAGACCTACCTGACGGCGGGGCCCAAGGAGTCGCGCGCCTGGACGATCCCCAAGGGCGCCACCGCGCCGGAGGCCGCGGGCGTCATCCACACCGACTTCCAGCGCGGCTTCATCAAGGCCGAGATCGTCTCCTTCGACGACCTGACCGCGGCGGGTTCGATGGCCGCCGCCCGCACCGCCGGCAAGGTGCGCATGGAGGGCAAGGACTACGTCATGCAGGACGGCGACGTCGTGGAGTTCCGCTTCAACGTCTGACCGCGGCCGACCGGGCGGGGCCACGACCCGTGTGATTTTGGCGACACCCGGTGCCGGTGCGGCGGACGTGCCGGATGAGCTGGCCAGTTTGGCGCAAAGTGTCGCTTTTTCGACTTCATGTCGGTTATTTCGGCGGGAACGGATTGCGGGCGCCGTCGCCATCCCGTGACCAAGCGACGTCGGAGGCGTCCCGCTTGTCCCCTGCTGAGGCTTGCGCACCGTTCGGAGCCCCAGGTAGGAGAACGTCACCGTTTGGCAATCCTTCCCGTTCCTGCTGAGGTGGATTGCATTATCCGCAACCGCGTGCCGGGGCTGTGTTTCGCTGGGATGCGCTGGAACAATTGACGCCCGTGGTTACCCTGGGCCCGAGGTGGGTTCAGAAAAGCCACCGGACATGACCAGGCAACAGGACCGCGCCGACCGGGGGCGAGGCGCGAGCGGAGGCAGGATGGCTCGCAGGTCGGCCGTGGGACGCGGCCGTGACACCGCCGTAGTCGAGGAGACCGCGGCGCCCGGCCGGGCGCTCGCGGCGTCCGCCGACCCGTGGGACCTGCCCGAGCGCCGCCGCCGAGGCTCCGGCGGCGGCTCGAGCGGCGGCGGCCGTTGGGGCGGATCCGGCGGGCGCTGGTGGGTCTGGGTCGGCCGCGCCGTGCTGTGGGCCCTGATCCTCGTCATCCTCGTCAACGGCATCCGCGCCCCGTTCGAGCGCTTCACCGCCGACGACAAGCCCAGCGCGGACGGCACCGCGTCCAAGGCCCCGAAGAGCGCAGGGTTCCCCAGCAGCGCCGCGGGCGCCTTCGCCCTCCAGTTCGCCAACGTCTACCTCAACTTCGACCAGAAGACCGCGCCCGCCCGCGAGGCGCAGCTGCGGACCTTCCTGCCCGACGGCGCCGACGCCCAGTACGGCTGGAACGGCGTCGGCAAGATGCAGGTGCAGTCCGTCCAGGTCGCCGGCGTCGACGCCCGCGACGCCAGCAACGCCACCGTGACGCTCCTGGCCCGGACCGCCGACCGCTGGCTCCGCCTCGCCGTCCCGGTGTACGCCGACCGGAGCGGCTCGCTGGTCGTCTCCGCCCGTCCCGCCCTGCTCCCGCCCCCGACCAAGGCGCAGCTTCCCGGGGACGGAGTCCAGGAGCGCGACACCTCGCTCGAAACCGAACTCCAGCCCTTCCTCGGCACCTTCTTCAAGGAGTACGCGAACGGCAACCAGGCGGCCCTGTCCCGCTTCTCCAACGGGGCGACCATCGCGGGCCTGGCCAAGACCGTCGTCTTCGTCCAGGTCAAGGAGGTCGTCGCACCGAAGGGGCCCGAGGGCTCGCGCACCGTCACCGCGACCGTGGTGTGGCAGCCCGCCGGCGGCGGCGGCGGTGAGCTCGAACAGAGCTACCAGCTCGCCATGGTGAAGAAGGGGACGACCTGGCTCGTCCAGGACATTCGTGGCACCACACAACCGGACGCATCATGAGAGGCCGCGAAGTGAGCACCACGCCCCCCGAACCGACCGCCGGCCTCGGGACGGGCCGGCTCGCCGAACGGCTGCGCGGAATCCTCGGCCCGCCGTTCCACCTGATCGACGTGACGATTCTCTTCCGGCTCACCCGCGACCTCACGCGGTCCGCGCGATTCATCTGCCCGGCGATCGGGATCGGAGTGGTCTTCTACGTACCGAACATCATCGAGACCACGGCCTAGGCGATCGCCAAAGGCCCTAGGCGTGGACGCCTGACCTCGGGCGGAGGTCGGCAGGCGGCACGGTGCTCGCGCAGTTAGGGGAGTAGGGGCGTGGATCTACCCACGTACACGAACATCTGGCGCATCGAGAAGCGGCTCTACAAGCTGTACGACCTGCGGCTTCCGATGCCGCTGCCGCTGGTCCAGATCGGCGTCTTCCTCGGCGTGTTCGTGCCGTGGATCGTGCTGCTCCGGGTCGTCGGGATCCCCTTCGCGTCCCCCTGGCACGTGCTCTACATCGTCCCGCCGGGCGTGCTCACCTGGCTGGCGACCCGCCCCGTCATCGAGGGCAAGCGGCTCACCGAACTGCTGCTCTCGCAGGGCCGCTACCTCGCCGAACCCCGCACCTGGTGCCGCCTCACCCCCATCCAGGAGCCCCGCGAGGTCGTCATCGTGGCCCGCGTCTGGCGGCGCACCGGGGAGGCCGCCCCGGCCGCCGCGATGGAACGGGCCGCGATCAAGACCCGCCGCCGCGCCCGCAGGCGCGCGGCCGAGCCGGAACCCGCCGCGGCCCCCGCCGCGACCCCGGTCCTGGTCCCGCGCCCCGCGGCCGCCGCCGCGCCCCCGTCCCTGGTCGACTACGCGGCGCAGCGCGAGCCCGCCCCCGCCGCCCCGTTCCCCGCCGCCTCCGAGCCCGCCGCCCCGCGGGCCGCCGTCCCCCCGCCCGCCGCGCCCGAGCCCCTCGTCCCGCCGAGGGCGTGGCGCCGCACCACCCGCGACATCTCGCACGAGGACGACGTCCTGGCCTTCCCCGCCGGCGCCGAGCAGCCCCCGGCGACGCCGAGGTTGGAGGTCCCTCCGCCGGCCTCGCCGCTCGGCTCCGGCAAGCGCGCCCTGGCCTCCGGCGTCCGCCGCCCGGGCGAGCAGGCCGAGTTCTGGCAGGCCGCCCCGTCCGGCGAAACCCGGCCCGACGTCCCCCAGCAGTCCCGCCCCGACGTCCGCAGGGCCGCCGAGGAGATCGCGGGCGCCCCCGAGCCGCCCCGTCACGAGGACGAGCAGCCCCCCGCGCCGCCGGGCGTCCGGTGGACGCGCCCCGCCGAACCGGGCGACGGCGTCACGCGGCAGCCGCCCGCCGAGCCCGAGCAGGCCCGCGACGCCGACGGCGACCGCGTCCGCGTGAGGCAGGCGTTCAACGGAGAGCCCGGCGACACGAAGGTCGCCGGCACGCGCACCCCGCACCCGGCTGCCCCCGCCCCCCAGATCCCCGCCGCGACCCGCCCCGACATCCCCATGGTCCCCGGCGCCTTCGGCGCCCAGCCCCCGCACCACCGCGCCGCGGAGCCGGTGCGCCCCCCCGCCCCCACGGAACACCCCACCGCACCGGAGCAAGGCGCGGCACCGCCGACCCAGCCCCCAGAGCCCCCTCCCGCACAGGCGGAACGTCCCCCCACCGCACCGGAGCACCCCACCCCGCAGCGCGAGCGCCCCCCCACGCCGCCGGAGCACCCCGCCGCGCAGGGCGAGTGTCCCCCCGCGTTGCCGGAGCGTCCCGCCGCAGAGGGGGAGCGTCCTGCCGCGTTGCCGGAGCGCCCCGCCCCGCAGGGGGAGCGTCCCTCCGCGTTGCCGGAGCGTCCCGCCGCGGAGGGTGAGCGTCCTGTCGTGGAGGGTGAGCGTCCCGCTGCGTTGCCGGAGCGCCCCGCCGCGCAGGGCGAGTGTCCCCCCGCGCTGCCGGAGCAGCCTGCTGCACATGGGGAGCGTCCTGCTGCGCAGGGGGAGCGTCCTGCCGCGTTGCCGGAGCAGCCCGCCGCGCAGACGGAACGTCCCCCCGCCGTGTCGGAGCGGCCCGGTGCGCTGCCGGAGCAGGGGGATGGGCAGGCGGTGCGGCCGCCGGTGGCGCCCGGGTGGACTCTGCAGCGGCCTCCCGCGTCGCCGGAGCGGGAGGTTCCGCGGCCCGAGATGCCCGCCGCGTCGGCGGAGCAGGCCAGCGCGCCGCCGGTGCGGCCCGTGCCGCCGCAGCAGGTGCCGCCCATGCGTCCCGCCGCGCCTCCCGAGCAGCCCGGGGTCCTGCGGGAGCCGCCCAGGCCCTGGTCGAAGGGGCTCTCCAAGCCGCAGCGTCCGGACGTTCCCGAGCCGGCGGCGCCGCCCGCGCAGGACGTGCCGCCCGTGGAGCCGCCGCGTCCGGTGGAGCAGCGCCCGGTGGAGGAGGAGGCGCCGCCGCGGGACGTGCGGTCGCAGCCCGCGTCGCCCGTCCGGCCGCGGCCGCTGCCGCCGCCGCCGGCGCCACCGCCGTCGGGTCCGGCGATCACGCCGCCCGGTCCCGAGCACGAGGTGACGTCCGGCGGGCTGCGCCGGCTCATCCACGCGGTCGGCGGCGGGCACGGCGAGGTCGACGCCGACTACCAGCAGCGGATCCAGCAGCCGTTCCACGGGACGCGGCACGTCGTCGTGCTCGGCTGCACCGGCGGCGCCGGGCAGACCGTCACGGCGCTGATGCTGGGGCACACGTTCGCGCAGCACAACGGCGAGCCGGTCGTGGCGATCGACGTGAACCCCGGGCCGGGCGCGCTCGCGCGCCGCACCCGCAGCGACACCAACGAGACGCTGACCGGCCTCATCACGCGCGCCGACCAGGTCTCCAGCCTCACCGCGATGCGCCGGTACACCTCGCAGGCCAAGTCCGGCCTCGACGTCATCGCGGCGGGCAAGAACCCGCTGCAGGCGCTCGACGACCGCGACTACGCGCTCGCCATCCGCACGATCGACAAGTTCTACTCGGTGACGCTCCTGGACGCGGCCGCCGCCGTGGTGGCGCGCGTCCTGCCCTACGCCGACCAGATCGTCCTCGTCGCGCCGGCGAGCGCCGACGCGCCCCGCGCCGTCGCGATGACGTTCGAGTGGCTGGACGGCCACGGCTACGAGGAGCTGCGGTCCCGCGCGGTGACGGTCATCAACGGGGTGAGCCGCCGCAGCATGGACGACGTCGAGCAGGCCGAGGCCGTGGCCCGGGGCCGCTGCCGGGCGCTGGTGCGCATCCCGTGGGATGATCACCTGAGCATGGACCGCGCGCCGCGCAACGAGCTGAAGTCGTTGCGCACCCCCACGCGGCGTGCCTATCTTGCCCTCGCCGGCGTCGTGGCCGGCGGCTTCACCGTCATGCCCGAGCGTTACCAGGAGCTTCAGCAGGAGCAGGAGGCCACCCGATGAGCGCCCCTCGCGGGCATCGAGCGGAGACCGAAGTGGACCGGGCATTGCTGGCGGACGCGCCTGACGTTCATGACCGTCCGGATGGCGAACACTCTCCCGGGCAGCCCTGTGCGGCCGCCCGGCGGTGGAGAGAATCGTTGATCGGAACCGGCGTCGGGAGGACGGCATGAGCAAGTCGAGCCGACTGGCCGTTCGGTACTTCGACGACCGCGTCCTGCTGACCGACAGCGCCGCGTGGGCGTACTTCCGGCTCCCCACGGTGTCCTACGAGTTCACGACCGGTGAGGAGCGCGAGGCGCTCGCCACCAACATCACGATCGCGCTGGCCGGCATCCGCATGCAGGACGCCGAGGTCCATCTGCGGATCGGGCACCGGACGTATCCGGCGGCGGAATGGGCGCTGGCGCTCGACCGGACGTCCGACGGCGGCCCCGGATGGCGGGAGTACCTGGAGGAGACCTACGCCCACGTGTGGGCCAAGGACTTCTGGACCAAGGAGGTCTACCTCGGGGTGCGGCTCGGCCCGCGCGGCATGGGCGCGCACCTGTCGGGCGGTGTCCTGCCGCAGCTCCTCAGGGCCTACAAGCGCAGCGAGAGCGTCCTCGGCGTGCACGACGACGCGGTCGACAAGAGGGAGATCGCGCGCTGGACCGAGCAGGCCGACCGGATCGGCCGCGCGCTCGGCGGGTCCGCCCTCTACGCCAGGCACGCCACCTCCACCGAGGTCGCGTGGCTGTTCCAGCACGCGGTGACGGGGGCGCTGGCCGACCCGCCGCCGTCCGCCGTCCCGCGCCGGACGTGGGGCAAGGGCGAGATCGAGTCGCTGGTGGAGGGCGCCATCCACAACGGGCGCTCGTACCTGCGGATCGAGCAGCCCAACTTCACCGGGGCGGGCGGCGGCGCCACGGCCGCGTCGTACGTCGCGTACCTGTCGTTCGCGCGGTTCCCCGACATGATGCCGTTCCCGGACGGCGAGCCCTGGCTCCACTACGCCGACGCGCTGCCGTTCCCCGTCGAGATCAGCGCGCGGATGAAGCTGATCCCGCCGGCGAAGGCGTCCAAGGACGTCTCGCGCAAGCTCGCGCACGCCCGCGACATGGACCAGCACATCCGGGAGGCGGGCGCGGAGGCGCCGATCGCGCTCGCGGAGCAGATCGACGCAGCCCGGATGCTGGAGCACGGCATCACCAAGGAGCGGCTGCCGTTCGTCTACGGGTGGCACCGGCTGATCGTGTCGGCGCCGACCGAGGCGCTGCTCGCGCAGCGCGTGGACGCCGTCGTCGAGCACTACCGCGACATCGGCATCGACGTCGTCAACTCGACCGGCGACCAGTTCTCCCTGTTCCTGGAGTCGCTGCCCGGCGACCAGATCCGGCTGAACGCCTACGCGCAGCGCCAGCCGCTGCGCACCATCGCGGGCGGCATGCCGGTCGCGACCGTCGATCTCGGCGACCGCACCGACGACGAGGGCGGGGGCTGGGTCGGCCCCTACATCGGCGAGACGCTCGGCCGGGCCCGCGCCATCGTGCACTTCGACCCGCTGGTCGCCGCGGCGCGCAACCGCCCGACGGCCGTGGCGATCACCGGGGAGCCCGGCGGCGGCAAGACCACGCTCGCGCTGCTGCTGATCTACCAGATGGCGCTGCGCGGCGTCACGATCGCCGCGATCGACCCGAAGGGCGACGCCGAGTCGCTCGTGGAGCTGCTCAAGGCGCGGGGCCGGAAGGCGCGCATCCTGCCGCTCGGGTCGGCGGCGCCCGGCCTGCTCGACCCGTTCTCCTTCGGCGACGACCTCGCCACCAAGAAGATGATGGCGACCGAGACGCTGCGGCTGCTGCTGCCGCGGATGTCGGAGGAGCGCGAGTCCGCGATGATCCAGGCGGTCGGCGCGGTCGCCAACGCCGAGCGGCCCTCGCTCGGCCGCGTCGTCGACTACCTGGAGGGCGCCGAGGACCCGGCGTCCAAGAACCTCGGCGCGGTGCTGCGCTCGATGTCGGAGATGCGGCTCGCGCGGCTGTGCTTCGACCCGTCCGGCGGCGAGCGCATCGACAGCGCCGGCTGGACGACCGTGTTCACGCTCGGCGGGCTCACCCTGCCGGACGTCACGATCCCGCGGGACGACTACTCCTACGAGCAGCGGCTGTCGGTCGCGCTGATGTACCTGGTGTCGCAGTTCGCGCGGCGGCTGATGCACGGCCTCGACCGGCGGCTCCCGAAGGCCATCTTCCTGGACGAGGCGTGGGCGATCACCTCGACGCCGGAGGGCGCCAAGCTGGTGCCCGAGGTGTCGCGGATGGGACGCTCCCGCAACACCGCGCTGATCCTGGTCTCCCAGAACGCGGGGGACCTGCTGAACGAACAGGTGACGAACTGCCTGTCCTCGGTGTTCTCGTTCCGCTCCACCGAGCGGGTCGAGGTCGGCAACGTCATGTCCCTACTCGGGGTCGAGGCGTCCGACGAGCACAAGGCCGTGCTGCGCAACCTCGGCAACGGCGAATGCATCTTCCGTGACCTCGACGGCCGAGCGGGGCGCATCGGCGTCGACCTGATCTCCGAGGAACTGCAGCGTTGGCTCGACACCAACCCGACCCGGTCCCGTCCGGGCACGTCCGAACTCACCGCCGCGGGGGCCGAGGTCGAGGAGGTCTCCCGATGATGGGGTCCCGCGAGGGGGCGGCGCGCCTGCAGCGCTCGCCCGGCGAAGGACTCGACCGCAAGGCCCTGCGGCGCCCACGGCGCCTCCGGCGCCGCCGCAGCGCGCCGCGCACGCGCCGTTCGGTGCTGCTGCTGGTCGTCATGGCGCTGTTCATGCTGGGGCCGCTGTCGCCGGCGTCCGCGTCGGTCCCGCAGCTGCCGAACCCGCTGAACGACGCGTGCAGCCCGGCCGACCATCCCGCGCCCGAGCAGTACGGATCCGGGACGGACGGCATGATCAAGCCGCCCGACTACCCGGACGAGAAGCTGCAGAAGACGCCGGTCGAGAGGCTCACGTACTACGACCGGTACGGCACCGCCGGGCAGACCTGGTACGCGGTCGACATGGGCTGCTCGGACGCGATGTCCATGATGGGCAACGCGATCGCGAACACCGTGTTCACCCTCGTCCGGACGATCGACCGGACGACGATCAGCGTCTACCAGGCGGCCGCGTCGGAGTCGCTGCTGAGCTGGCTGAAGGACACCGTCGACGGGGTCATCACCAACATCGGCAAGACGTTCAACGCCCGCTACTGGTCGTGGGTGATCATCCTCGGCGCGATCTGGCTGGCCTGGTGGGGCCTGGTCCGCAGGCGGGCGAGCAAGGTCACCGAGGGCGTGATCTGGATGGTCGCCGCGATGGTGGCGCTGACCTGGCTGATCACGCGGCCCGCGGACTTCACCACGCTCGGGACGAAGGTGTCCGAGGCGACCAGCGCCGCGTTCAGCGCCGCGCTGCCACCGAGCGACACCAAGGGCGGGACGTGCATACCCGTCCCCGAGGGCAGGCCCGACCCGGCGACGTCGAAGGACATGGACGCGACGTCCCGCAACGCCAACGCGCTGTGGGTGGCGCTGGTTTGCAAGCCGTGGCTGCAGGGCGAGTTCGGCACCAGCGACCCCAACGCGAAGATCATCAAGCAGAACGCCGACAAGCTGCTCTGGTCGCAGGCGGTCGACCTTCCGGAGACGTACGGCACGAACAAGGTCGACCTGGGGAAGAAGTCCGACGCCTACAAGGACGTCACGAAGGACATCAAGGACAACCATCCCCAGAACTACGCGCTCTTTCAGGGCAAGGACTGGCAGAACCGCCTGGGAGTGTCGCTCATCGCGCTGTTCGCGGCGCTGGTCGCGGGCCTGCTCATCATGGTCATCGCGCTCGCGCTGATCGTCGTCAAGATCGCGTTCCTGCTGCTCCTCGTCGCGGGGCCGATCTTCCTCGGGATCGGCATCCATCCGGGCGTCGGACGCGTCGTGGCCATCCGCTGGCTCGAACTGCTGCTGTCCATGCTGCTGAAGCAGGCCGCGCTCATCGGGGTGCTCTCGCTGCTGTTGTGGGCCTACAGCCTGATCCTCGGCGAGACGCTGCCGTGGGGCCTCCAGGTGGTACTGATCGCGCTGGTGACGTTCGCGGCGTTCGTGTACCGCAAGCCGTTCCAGCACCTGTTCTCCGCCGTCGGCTACTCGGCGGTCGGGGCACGGGGCAAGGGCGAGGCCGAACTCGGCAAGTCGGTCGCGGCGGCCCGCAAGAGCACCGAGGCGATGCCGCCGGTGGCCGCCTACCAGATGTTCCGCAAGGCCAAGAACGACCCGGCGATGGCGGCCGCCCTCGCCGGCGGCGTGACGGGCGGCGTGGTGGCGGGCCGTGCTCTGCGGAGCGTCCGTCACGACGGTGTAGACGTAGC